>NZ_JBSFLZ010000037.1:0-51466 GCF_053599315.1 Saccharopolyspora sp. NPDC000995 | reverse complement strand
GCAGGATGGCGAGGTCGCGGAGGCCCGGCTGGCGATCTACGAGCCCCCGCGTTTTTTCGCGAAATCGCCGCCGCACCCCATTGGAGGTGGCGGTTTCGCACGAAACCGCCACAGGGAAGGGAGCGGACGTGTCCGTTGCAGCCGTCGCCGGTCCGGTGTCGCCGTTCGAGCTCACCGAGGACCAGCGCGCTATCCAGCAGACCGCGTGGGAATTCGCCGCCGAACAACTCGCCCCGCACGCCATCGAGTGGGACCAGGCCAAGCACTTCCCGGTGGAGGCCCTGCGCGCCGCCGGGGAGCTCGGCATCGGCGGGGTCTACGTCGACGAGTCGGTCGGCGGCAGTGGGCTGAGCCGATTCGAGTCGGTGCTGATCTTCGAGGCGCTGGCCACCGGCGACCCGTCGATCGCCGCCTACATTTCCATCCACAACATGTGCGCGGGCATGATCGACCGCTTCGGCACCGCCGAGCAGCGCGTGCGCTGGCTGCCCCGGCTGTGCTCGATGGAGCAGTTGGCCAGCTACTGCCTCACGGAGCCCGGCGCGGGCTCGGACGCGGCTGCGCTGCAGACCCGCGCGGTCCGCGACGGCAACGACTACCTGCTCACCGGCGTCAAGCAGTTCATCTCCGGCGGTGGCAGCTCGGACGTCTACGTGGTGATGGCCCGCACAGGCGAGCCGGGCGCGAAGGGCATCTCCACCTTCATCGTCGAAGGCGACGCCGAAGGCCTGTCCTTCGGGGCCAACGAGAAGAAGATGGGCTGGAACGCCCAGCCGACCCGGCAGGTGATCTTCGACGGTGTCCGGGTGCCCGCCGACCAACGGCTCGGCGAGGAGGGCATCGGCTTCCGGATCGCCATGACCGGCCTTGACGGCGGCCGCGTGAGCATCGCCGCGTGCTCGCTTGGCGGTGCGCAGGCCGCGCTCGACAAGAGCCTCGCCTACGTGCGGGAACGCAGCGCCTTCGGTACCAAGCTCAGCGAGTTCCAGGTGCTGCAGTTCAAGCTCGCCGACATGGCCACCGATCTGGAGGCCGCCCGGCTGCTGCTGTGGCGGGCGGCGTGGGCGCTTGACGTCAAGGACCCCGGGGCCACCCGGTTGTGCGCGATGGCCAAGCGGCTGGCCACCGACGCGGGATTCGCGGTGGCCAACGAGGCACTTCAGATCCACGGTGGATACGGCTACCTTGCCGAGTACGGCTTGGAGAAGATCGTCCGCGACCTGCGGGTGCATCAGATCCTGGAAGGTACCAACGAAATCATGCGGCTGATCATTTCCCGGGGCCTGCTGGCGGCCTGACGCCGCCGGCCCGGGTGGGCAGCGCGAGAACTTGGAGTCGCATCATGACGGAGCCCGAGATCCTGGTTCGCGAACAGGGATCGCTCGGACGGATCACGCTCAACCGCCCCAAGGCGCTCAACTCCTTGACGCTGGGGATGGTGCGGGCGATGGCGCAGGCATTGGAGCAGTGGCGCACCGCCGAGCACATCCAGGCGATCCTGATCGATGGGGCGGGCGAGCGAGGGCTGTGCGCGGGAGGCGACGTCCGCGCGCTGCACGACGCGGCGAAGGCCGGTGACGAGTCGCTGCCCGCCGCGTTCTGGACCGAGGAGTACCAGCTCAACTCGGCGCTCGCGGGCTACCCGAAGCCGGTCGTCGGGATCATGGACGGCATCTGCATGGGCGGCGGCGTGGGCATCTCTGCGCACGGCTCGCACCGGGTGGTCACCGAGCGCTCCAAAGTCGGCATGCCCGAGGTCGGCATCGGCTTCATCCCCGACGTCGGCGGCACCTACCTGCTCTCCCGCGCCCCCGGCGACCTTGGCACCCACCTGGCGCTGACCGGCGCACCGATCGGCGGCGCCGACGCGATCTACTGCGGTGTGGCCGACTACTACGTCAACAGCGCGAACCTGCCTGAGCTCGTCAAGGCCCTGGCCGGCGGCGAGGTGGATGAGGCGCTGCAGAAGTTCTCCGAGCCCGCCCGCGAGGCGCCGCTGGCCGCGCAGCGGGAGTGGATCGACGCGGTGTACTCGGCGGACAGCGTGGAGGAGGTTCTGCGGCGCCTGCGCCAGCGGCCGGAAGAAGCCGCCCGCGAGACCGCCGAGGCGATCGAACACAAGTCGCCGACCTCCCTCAAGGTCACCCTGAAGGCCCTGCGCAGCGACTACGGTTCGCTGGAGGAGGCCCTCGTCCAGGAGTACCGGCTGGCGATGGCGTGCGTGCGGATCGGCGACTTCGTCGAGGGCGTGCGCGCGACGCTGGTGGACAAGGACCGCAACCCGCAGTGGTCCCCGGCGCAACTGTCCGATGTGGACGAGGCGCGGGTGGAGAAGTTCTTCGAGCCGGTCGAGGACGAGCCGAAACTGCTTGGCTGACGCCGCTTCGGCCTTGACGGAAGTTCCAGCGCAGAAGGGGAAAATGACAATGGCTGTCATCGGATTCATCGGGCTGGGCCACATGGGCGGCCCGATGTCGGCGAACCTCGTCAAGGCCGGTCACGCGGTGCAGGGCTTCGACCTTGTGCCGGCGGCGCTGGAGGCCGCCGACCGGCAGGGCGTGACCACCGTGGCGTCGGCCGCCGATGCCGTCGTTGGCGCCGATGCGGTGATCACCATGCTGCCCAGCGGCAAGCACGTGCTGGCTTGCTACGACGAGGTGCTGGCCGCGGCGAACGCCGGCACACTGCTCATCGATTCGTCCACGGTGGACGTCGCCGATGCCCGCCGGGCGCACGAGCGCGCCGCCGAGGACGGGTTCGGCTCGATCGACGCCCCGGTCTCCGGCGGCACCGCCGGCGCCGAGGCGGGCACCCTGACGTTCATGGTGGGCGGGTCGGAGGAGGACTTTCACCGCGCCGAGCCCCTGCTGGAACCGATGGCGCGCAAGGTGATCCACTGCGGTGGTCCCGGCAACGGCCAGGTCACCAAGATGTGCAACAACCTCATCCTCGGCGCGTCCATGGTTGCGGTGAGCGAGGCGTTCGTGCTGGGAGAGAGGCTGGGGCTCTCGCACCAGGCGCTCTACGACGTGGCGTCGATCTCGACCGGGCAGTGCTGGGCGCTGACCACCAACTGCCCGGTGCCGGACCTGGTGGAGACCAGCCGGGCCAACCACGACTACGAGCCAGGCTTCGCCGCGGCGCTGATGCTCAAGGACCTCAAGCTGGCGACTTCGGCGGCGGAGCAGAGCGGCACGGACGCCGCGATCGGGCGCCTGGCCACCGAGCTCTACCAACGGTTCAACGAAGAGGGCGGCGGCAGCCTCGACTTCGGCGCGATCATCAAGTCCGTCCGGGAGCACTCCGAGCAGCACTGACCTGCGATGTCGGTTTCGCGCGGAATCACCGTTCCCCAGGTGGCGGTTGATTCCTCGTTAGATCGTGCTGTCCTGGGGACAGGTGCACGTGGCGTAGTCGCGGGACGGGCCGGGGTGGCGCACGGCGTCATCGGACCGGGCGTACCCTGACGCTCTGTGTTGGAGTGGCTGGTCGAGTGGTATGACGGCGTCGAGCTGTGGCTCGTGCAGCTCGTCTACCCGCTGCAGGTGACCCTCGTGCTGGCGGTGCTGCTACCGCTGTGCTGGGGGCTCGCCCGCGTGATCGATCGCGGCATCGACGGCCTAGGAGCGAAGCTGACGAGGGTCCGTGACGCGGAACCCCCGGTCGGCCGCCGGGACGGCGAGACCGGGCGGAAGGGGACGGCGGCGTGACGTCGCGCAGACGTATCTCGGTGGCGTTGGTCGGGCTGATCGCGCTGGTCGTCATCGGCTGGTTCGTCCGGGACTACGTGGACCTGGATCCCGGTGCGGCGACGCAGCAGCGGGCCGTGCCCGGGACTGAGTCCGGCCTGCCGGTGAAGCAGCTGTCCATGCTCCCGCCGGAAGCCGGGAAGACCTGGCAGCTGGTCGTCAAGGGCGGGCCGTTCCCGTACCCGGGCAAGGACGGCTCGGTGTTCGGCAACCGGGAAGGCGTCCTGCCGGACAAGGCCTCCGGGTATTACCACGAGTACACCGTGCCGACCCCGGGCTCGAAGGATCGCGGAGCCCGGAGACTGGTCACCGGTGGCCAATCCGAGCTTTACTACACGAGCGATCATTACGATTCATTTGTGGTTGTCGACCCCGCAGGTTGAGTGCGATGTTTGCGACGAAGTGGGCTAGCAGGGTGCGGAAGGAGCCGGCGGTGAGCGAGGTGGAGCAGCCGTCGGGCGGCGTCACTGCGCGCGAGGCCGTGCAGGAAGCCGAGCGGCGCGGCGCGACCGCGCACGTCTTGGACGGCTCAGACCTGGTCAGCAAGCGGACGACGCTGGACGGTATCGCCGCGGTGCTGAACTTCCCGGAGTGGGCGGGCCGAAACCTCGACGCCCTCTACGACTGCCTGACGGACCTGTCGTGGCTGCCGGAGGGCGAGCACGTGCTGGTCTGGTCCGGCTTCCAGACTCTGGCGGAGCACGACCCGAAGGCCTTCGGCCGGATCAACGCGGTCCTACGCGACGCCTCCGAGCACCCCATCTGCGGCCGCGAGTTCACCGCAGTCCTGACCAGGCCTTGATCGCCCATTAGTGGCCGGGACCGTCTCGCAATACTGGCTGCCGTGCAGAACAGGAGGCAGTATGACTGTCGTGAACATGCGGGCGGACGAGCAGCACGTGCCGATGACCGTCGACGACCTGGAGCGGCTACCCGACGACGGGCGCCGCTACGAGTTGGTCGACGGGAGGCTTGACGTGTCTCCTGCGCCAGTAAGCATCCACTCCCTCGTTGAGGCAAGGCTCTGCCAGTATCTCGGCTTCGAAGTCGCCCCGGCGGATTTCGTGGTGATGCAAGGTGCTGGCATCAACTTCAACGCGGATCGGACGCACCACCGCATCCCGGACGTAGTCGTGCTCAACGAGACCGATTTCGAGCAGCCGTACCTCACCCGGCCGCCGTTGCTCGCGATCGAGGTTGTTTCCCCGGAGAGCGTCCTCCGCGACCATCACACCAAGCGTCGCGAGTACGCCAACTTCGGTATCCAGGCGTACTGGATCGTCACGCCGGATGAAGAGAAACCGGGGATCGTCGAGCTCCGGCTGGAGAATGGCGAGTATCGAGAGGTGCAGCAGGCGATCGGCGAGGACACCTTCGCCACCGACTTCCCGTTCCCGATCAAGCTCGTTCCTTATTGGCTTCTGGCCAAGGGGCCGTGGCGCAAGCGGATCGGCGGCGAAGACGACTGATCAGCCGGTCACCTGGGGTTTTCAAGCGCCTATGCGGGCTTTCGCGGCGAAGCCCCGCATGCGACTGAGCGGGCTGGTCACCTGAGATTTTCGGGCACCCATGCGGGCTTGCGCTTTTCGGCGAAGGCCTGCATGCCTTCCTGGCCCTCTTCGCCCGCGAAGTGCTTCGCCGACAGCTCTAGCATCTGCGCGAACGCCTCGCCCATGTTCGGCGGGCGCTGGCTGGTGAGCATCTGCTTCGTGGCCGCCAGGGCGTTCGGGGCGCCGAGGGCGAGCATGTCGGCGTAGCGCTTGACCTCCGCGTCCAGCTCGTCGGCCGCGACCGCGGAGTTCAGCAGGCCGATTTCGGCGGCGCGGCGAGCGTCGAAGGTCTCGCCGGTCAGGAACAGCTCGTGCGCCTGGCGGGAGTTGAGGCGGGGCAGCACGGTCACCGAGATCACCGCGGGCACGACGCCGATGCGCACCTCGGAGAATGCGAAGGTCGCGGTGGCCGCCGCGACCGCGATGTCGCAGGCCGCGACGATGCCGACGCCGCCGGCGCGGGCGGGCCCGGCGAGCTTGGCGACCACCGGCTTCGGGCTGGTCCAGATCTGCTCCAGGATCGCGGGGAACTCGTTCACGCCCTGCTTCTCGGAGTCCGCCGAACGCGACTCCTTGAGGTCCATCCCGGCGCAGAACACCGTGCCCGTGTGGGCCAGGACGATCACGCGCACAGCGTCGTCCGCGATCGCTGCGTTCAGGTGGTCCCGCAGTTCACGCCGCAGCTGCGCGGACAGCGCGTTGCGGTTGTGGGGCGAGTCCAGCGTGATCGTCGCGATGCCGTCGGCCACGGCGAGGTGCACGAGTTCATCCATGACAGGCACGCTAACCGCCGTTAGCCATCCAGGGCCAGTGAGCAACATCCCACTCCGGGTCGGACTGAGCGCCTCCACCGCAGGCCACGGCCCGTGAGCACGCCGTAGTGGTCCAACGTACTCGCGGGCCCTGGCCAGTAGAGATGCGGTACCGGTCCCGGCGTGCGGGTCAGGCTTGGAAGCGCCCGGCCTTGACGGCGGTGAGGAACGAACGCCACTGGGCCTGATCGGCGGTGATGTACCCGGCGTCGCGGTCCTTGGTGTCCCGGATCGCGGCGCCCCCGGCTAACCGCCCGACCTCCGCACAGTTGCCGTTGGGGTTGCTGTAGCTGGACTTGCGCCAGTCAGTAACACGTCCGACCTCGACGCAGTTGGTCTGGTTGCCGCTGTAGCTGGACTTGCGCCAGCCTTGGATCATGCTCATTTCAGTCGCTCCATCTCGTCTGCGATCTCAGCGATGAGACTCGCGGTTAGGTCTGCGCTCAACGCGGCCTTGCGGACGCTATCCGTCGCGGTTTGGTAGTCCTTGACGTCGGTGGCGTCAGTGATCGTCGTGCTTGAGCGGTAGTGCTCCAGATGCACGACGGCCTTCGCGCGGTCGAACTCGATTAGCACGAACGGCCCTTCCAACGTCGGGGAATAGCCTTGATCGATGGGGATCGCGTGGATGTTGACGTTGTCCAGCTCGCCCCACTTCACCAGGTGCCGGAGCTGTTCGACCATCACATCGCGGTCGCACGGCGGGTATCTCAGTGCGTGTTCACCGATGATTGCGACCAGTTCAACCGGGTTTCGGCGCGTGAGGACGTCTCGGCGACCGAGTCTGAACGTGACCCGTCGATCGGCCTCGCCACGCGTCGTTCCGGCACCGACCATGATGGATCGCGCGTAGTCGGCGGTCTGCAACAAACCGGGAATCAGCAGCGGCTGCACATCGGTGACCGTTCGAGCTGTCCGCTCGTACTCGGTCAGCGCTGCGAGTTGACGATCGACACCAGGTGCCACCCAGTTGGGATCGCCCGCGTCCCTTGCGAGTTGCAGTAGTCTTTCGCGCTCTTTCCCAGTGACTCCGAGGATGCCCAGCACTGCACCCGCATCCGCTTCGCTGGGAGTCAGCTTCCCGTTCTCCCAACGCGATATGTGCGTGTGGGATCGGCCCAGCTTCTTCCCGAGCGCTTGCGTCGACATACCAACTGCCTTGCGGGCGGTCCGCAATTCGGCTCCGAGCTGCCTCGCGCGCGGTGTGTCAGCGGTGCTGGCCATGCACGAATCCTAGTCCCGCCACCAATGACGATCACGATCACGCGATCGAGTAATTGCGAATCTTGTGCATGCACAATCATTCTGTGCATGCACAAATGATCGTCGGGTTGGAGGTTGCGATGTACCCGTTCCACTGGGTACCGGCGGGTGGGGTTCGGCACGCGAGCACCGATGCGCGCTCGGCTGGCCTCCTGGTGTATCCGACTGGGACTCCGGTTTCGACTTTGTGCGGGCTCGATGCCGTGGCCGACAACTCTGAACTGGCGTGGCTGTGGGCGACCTGCGCGGAGTGCAACTCCCAAGCTCACCGAATCGCGCAGTCGTTCACCGGCTCGATCACGGGGAAGGAGCCCGGAAAATGGGCGCTGAGACCGTGACATTGGCGGTGCTGCTGCGCCAAGCCCAGTGGTTGCTGGACGATCTGGCTTTCCACGTCGGCGCGGGTCGCCTCGACGCTCGGGAATTCGCCGACACCGCAACCGTTCTCGACGAGATCTCCCTGCTGTTGCGGGAGAAAGATCCGGTCCCGATCGACGTGGAAGGTCCTGCTGCATGTTCCTCACACTGACCCAGGTCGTCGAAATCACCGGCATCGCCGGTTCCTACCTGCTCTTGACGTGCTGGCGGAACCATCGCCCGCAGCATGCCGGAGGTGGCGCGGATGCGCTGCCGGTACGGCAGTTGATCGCCCATGTCGAAGCGGAGCGACGACAACGCGAACGAGGCGGTCAGCACCGGCTTCGCGAGCCCGAACCGGATCTCCCGGTGCCCGAAGCGTCTACATCAGACGGTCCAGTGATGGCGTCGCTGCACTCCAGCGCAGAGTGCTGGAAGGACTCCGGCGCAGCTGACGCTCCAAGCCACGGGTCGGGTGGCAGACGCATCCCCGGGCGTCCCCGGCCCTTGCGGGCCGGTCGGTGCGGTCCCTCCCCGTGCACCGACCGGCCACCCCGCGGCGCCGCCGCTGGTGAGTGAAAGTTCCGGTAAGGACCGGAACTTTCACTCACGAGCCTTGGGTGTCAGGTCGGGGGGTAGCGGTCGGACCAGTCCGGCGGGCGGGGACCGAACTCCAGGACCGCGTCGTGGGCGAGGCGCTCGATCACCTCGTACACCTCCAGCTCGGCCTTCCAGCGCTCCGGGATCTGCTCCGCCCCGGATGCTGCGCCGATCAGGCTGCCGCAGACCGCGCCCGTCGTCGCGCTGTTGCCCGAGTGGTTCACCGCTACCGGCAGCGCCGCATCGAAGTCGCCGTCGCAGACCAGCGCCGCGTACAGCCCGATGCCCAGCGCTTCGGCCGCCGTCGATCCCGTGCCGAGGTTGCGCTCCAGATCGCTCGGCGCGATACGGCCGCTGCGGGCCAGGCGGACCGCCGCGGTGATACGGCGGCTCACGTCCTCGTGCCCGGTGTGCGGGGTGAGCTGCTCCATTGCCGCATCGACCGCTGTGGCCAGCGGCTCGCCGTTCATCAGGCGCGACACCAGGAACGCCAGCGCTCCCGCGCTCAGCCAGGCCGCCGGGTGGCCGTGGGTCAGCGCTGCCGTCCTCATGCCTACGTGGAAGACCTCCGCCGAGTCGTTGCTCCACAGCGCGGCCGGAACGGCGCGCGTGATCGCGCTGCTGCCCTGCGAGTCGCTGACCGGGTTGTCCGGGGATCCCATCTGCTGCTGGCCCTTGGCGAACGCGATGAGCGTTCGCATCATGGTGCGGCCCGGGTTGCGGGTCTGGAACAGCGCCCGCTGGCCGACCAGCCAGCCGTCCGGTTCGGGGCTGTCGTGGAGGAACTCGCCGGCCGCGCGCGGCCAGCTAAGGTGCTGGGTGTGCAGCCAGCGCTGGTAGGCGTGCTGGATGTGCCGGGTCGGGTTGTGGGTGCCGGTGGCGCGCCGGCTGATGTTGGCCCGGATCGTGCCCTCCAGCGAGAACAGCAGCAGTTGGGTGTCGCTGCCGAGCCGCCCGGACGGGTGCCCGGCCGGGACGTAGTCGGTCAGGCCGTCCGCGCCGTGCCGGGACTGGATCTCGTCCCAGCTGTCGGCCGAGATGGGCATGCCGAGCGCCTCGCCGACCGCGCAGCCGAGCACCGCGCCGAGGAACCGGTCGCGGGACGCCGCCAGGCGGGGGACCGCGGTCAGCCCGGTACGGTAGTCCGCTGTGGACGGGGCCAGGGGCTCGGCGGATTCGGTGGTCGGGTAGCGGCGCTCCCACTGATCGGATTCGTCCGGGTACGGGCCGAATTCCCTTGCTGCGTCCGCGGAAAGCTGCTCGACCAGTGCGATGATCGGGAGTTCTTCCAGCCATTCCGGCGGAATCGCCGTCGGGCCGTGCAGCGCGCCGAGCAGCTGCCCGCACAGCACGGCTGCCGTCGCCCCGTCTCCGCTGTGCTCGCTGGCGGAGCCGATGGCGGCGGCGAAATCGTCCTCGCAGGCCGATGAGACCCTGACCGCGACCGCCAGCGCGTCCAGGCCGCTGCGGCCGGGTTGCGTCGCGTCGAGGTTCCTGCGGCGCGGCCGCAACCCTGCGGGGCTGATCTGGCCGAGCCGCAGTGCGCGCCTGAGCGGGGTGCGTCCCGACTGCCAGCCGGAAAGTCCTTGGCTAAGCGATGTTTGCAGTGCGTTCCCGCGCAGCAGCGACAGCATCGTCACCCCGAGCACGCTGGCCGGGCTGTGGCCGTTCGGGTGGCCGTGGGTGAGCGCGGCGAGGTCGCCGCCGAGCGCGAAAACCGTGCCAGGATCGCTCGACCACAGCGCGGCGAGTGCGCCGAGCGGCACGGCAGTGGCCGCGTCCGAGGTGTTGATGGGCTGCCGCCGGGAACCGGCGGCGTGCCCGGCGGCAACGCGGGCGAGTGCGGTGAGCATCGTCGGCTCGTCGCTGCTGGCGGAATGCAGCGCGGGTTCGGTCACCAGCCAGCCGTTGGGCTGGGCGGCGTCGGTCCCGCAGTCTCGCCAAGGCACGCCGCGGGTGTGCAGCCATCGCTGGAGTCCGCCGAGGGCGCAGCCGACCGGATCTCCATCGCCCGCCGACCGCGCTTGGGTGTGCGCGCGGATCAGGCCCTCCAGCACGAAGAGCATGGCAGTGGTGCGTTGCCCGACCCGGCCGAGCGCGACGAATTCGCCCACCGCGCCGCCGAGCAGCATGCCAAGCAACCGTCCCGGTGCTTCGGGCAGCGGGCCGTTGCGGTCGGCCAGGCCGGTGGCAGGCGCCGGCGGGGGTTCTGTGCTGAGCCGGTGTTGCAGGGCCGTCGCCCACAGCGGGCGGGTGGCGGGTTTCCGCTGCCACTGCCGCCAGGTGTCCAGCAGCTGCTGCTCCACCGGGTCGCGGCGGCTGGTCGCGTGCGCGTCGCGCCAGGCCGCCAGCAAAGCCCGTTCTGTCTCGTCCAACCAGGATTCGTCCACTGTGGATCAGCCGGGGTAGCGCTGTGTCCAGCCGGGCACCGGCTCGTGGGTGTCGATCTCCGTGCCAGCGCGGTGCGCGTCTTCCAGCAGCTGGTCCAGGACCGGGTGCAGCTCCAGGCCGGTGGTCCACGCCGCGGGGATGGGCCCGGCGCCGCGGGCGGTGCCCAGCAGGCTGCCGCAGATGGACGCGGTCGCCGCGCTGTTCCCGGCGTGGGTAGCCGCCAGCGACACGGCGTCGGCGAACGAGTTCGGGTGCGCCAGCGCAGCCGCAACGGCGATCGCCAGCGCTTCCGGCGCTTGCCAGCCAAGGCCCAGGGTTTCCAGTCTGGTCGACGACACTGGGCCGTTCGCGGCGATCTCGATCGCGGAGCGCAAGCCCTGCGCAGTGGTCTCAGCACCCTCCATTTGGTCCAGCTCGGCCAGCACGGCATGGACCGCTTCGGCGAGGGTGTGGCCCTCCTGCAACGCGGACACCAGCCCGGACAGCGCCCCGGCCGGCAGGTAACCGTCCGGATGCCCGTGGGTGATCGCGGCGATCTCGATACCGAGGGAGATCGAGTCCTGCACGGTGCGGACTTCGAAGCCGACCACGGCACCGCGGACAGTTGCCGCGGGCGTGCGTGCGGCGTTCGGCGGGTTACCCGGCGTCGGGGGCTCCCGGCGGTCGTTGCACTGCGCCAAAGAGGTCAGCGACGCCTCGTCCGGGAACCGCTGCACGCGAAGCGTTTCGTTCTCGGCGAGCGTCCCGGTCGGCAGGTCCACGTCGACCCGGGCGCCCTGCGTGAGCAGCCATTGCCGGAGCGCCGTGCGGACCAAGCCCGGCCGGAACGCCGGGACGCCGCGCAGCGTCGAGCGGATGGTGCCGCCGATCAGGCCGTAGAGCACGAATGCCGCCTGCTGCGAGTAGGCGGTGGCCGCGCCGCGGCGGCCGAAGGCCTCGGCGAGTTCCCGCACGCCTTCCGGGTTCGCGCCCAGGATCGTGCGCAGGTCGGCGAACATCCAAGGCGCGCCGAGGGCGTCACCGACGGCGGCGCCCAGCACGCAGCCTTCGAGCCGCTCGCGGCGGCTGAGCTGCACCCGGGTTTCGGCGGCGAGGCCAGCTCCGGCTTCCGGCTCGGCGGCGGCCTGGCCGATGAGCTGGGCCGCGCGTTCGGCGCCGAAGGCCTCGACGAGCAGCTTCTGCAGGCCCTGCGTCAGGTCGGCGGAGTTCCCTTCGCCGTTGTCGCGGAACTTGCGCCACACGCTGAGCAACTGCAGTTCCTCGTCCGACAGGCCTTCGTCGGCTTCGTCGCCCGCCTCGGCCGGTGCGTGCGGGACGGCGGTTCCCGCAGCCGAAGCCTCGACGACTGCCGCCTCGGCAACCGGGGCTCCGGAAGCTGGAGGTTGCGCAGCGTCCGCTTCGGCGGCAGGAGCATCGGCGACCGGAACTTCTGCCGCTTCGGCTTCCTGGGCGGGCGCTTCCTGGACCGGGGTTTCCGGCACCGGGTCGTCCTCGACCGGTCCCTCACCAGCCTGCGCGGTCTCCGATTCCGGTGTTCCTGCTGCGTACCGAGGCCCTTCGGGTACTTCGGCCGTTGGCGCGACGACGTCCTCGTGCGGCGACTCGGCCTCCCCGATCGGATAGCGCTCCAGCCACTCCGCGTCCGACGGCGGATTCGGGCCGAACTCGCGGATCGCGTCGCCGGCCAGCGCCTCGATGACCTCGCGCAGCTCCAGCTTGTCGCGCCAGGTCTGCGGGATCGCGTCCGCGGTTAGCGTCGCACCCATGATGTTCCCGCAGATCGCCGCGGTCGAGTCGCTGTCGCCGGAGTGGTTGGCGGCCAGGACCAACGCGTCGGCGAACGACTCCGGGTGGGTCAGCGCCGCGCACACCGCGATCGCCAGGGCCTGCTCGCCGAACCAGCCCTCGCCGAGGAACTCGTGGATCTGCTCCGGTGTCGGGGTGCCCGCGGTGGCCAGCTCGATGGCCTGCCGCAGCGCGGCGCTGGTCTCGTCGTGCCCGTCCCATGTGGACAGCTCGGTGAGCGCGCGGTCCACCGCCTCCGGCAGCGACCGGCCCGCCAGCAGCTGCTGGACGATCACGGCGAGCGCGCCGGCGGGCAGGTAGCCGCTGGGGTGGCCGTGGGTTAGCACCGCGGTCATCGCGCCGACCTGGAACACCTCGGCGGAATCGGCGGACCACAACCCGGCCGGGGCGGCCCGCATCACCCCGCCGCAGCCCTTCGAGTCGTTGAGGCGGTTGGTGAACGAGCCCTGCTGGTTGCCGTTGGCGTAGCCGTGCAGCGCCTGGATGGTGGTGGTGGCGGGCGCGCGGCGGACGAACAAGCCCTTCTGCTTGATCAGCCAGCCGTCCGGCGCGGTCGCGGCCAGCGGCCCGCCGGCCTCCCGCCAGTCGAAGCCCTGGGTGTGCAGCCAGCGTTGGTAGGCATGCTGAACCTGGGTGGTGGGCTCGTTCTCCCCGAAGAGTCGGCGGCGGATGCTGGCCCGGATGAGGCCCTCCAGGGTGAACAGCGTCATCTGGGTCTCGTCGCTGATCGACCCGCCGGGCCGGTGTGCGTCGACGTAGTCGGTCAGCCCCGCCTCGCCGTACTTGCGGCGGATGTCCCGCAGCGAGGCGTCCTCGATGGGGTAGCCGAGCGCGTCACCAGCGGCGCCGCCGAGCAGGAAACCCAGGATGCGGTTCGGCCGGAACTCCGCCGGGTCGGCGGCGGGTTCGGCATGTTCGTCGACCGTCTTGACCGTCTCGGGCGCCTCCGCGTCTGGCTGGCCGGCACTTTCAAACGAAACTGCGGGGGCTTCAGGCTCGGGGGGTGCGGTGTTCTCCGCCTCCGGCTGGTCCGCAGTTTCAATTGAAACTGCGGGTGCGTCTGGTTCGGCTGTGGGCTCGACCGCTTCGGCTGGTGTGTCGGCGACCGGCGCCGCCTCCGCGCTCGCCAGCGGCAGGGTGGAGGTGAACACCAGGTCCGAGATGTCCTTCGCGGCCGGGTAGCGCGAGGCCCACGCGTCACCGCTCGGCGGAGTCGGGCCGAACTCCAGCAACGCGTCCGTCGCCAGCGCCTCGACGATCTCGCGCTGCTTGAGGTCGCGAAGCCACACACCCGGCAGCGCGGGCGCACCGTAGCGGGCACCGACGATGTTCCCGCAGATGGCCGCGGTGGAGTCGCTGTCGCCGGAGTGGTTGACGGACACCATCAGCGCGGCCGCGATGCTGTCGGTGCTAAGCGCCGCGCATACCGCGATGGCCAGTGCCTCGTGCCCGGCCCAGCCGCCGCCCAACGTGTCCTTGAGCTGCTCGGGGCTCGGTCTGCCCTGCTTGGCGAGCTCCTCCGCGGCCTGCAACGCGCGCTCCGTGTCTTCGTGGCACTGGTACTGCACGAGCAGTTCGCGGGCCTGCCGCACCGCGGCTTCCAGCGGCTCCTCGCGCAGCAACCGGTGCACCACCACGGCCAGCACGCCGGCGGGCAGGTAGCCGTTGGGCTGCGAGTAGGTCAGGGCCGCGGTCGCGGCGGCGAGTTCGAAGACTTGCTCGGGGTCGTCGGACCACAGCGCCACCGGTGCCGCCCGGACCACGCCGCCGCAGTCCTGCGAAGCGTTGATCGGCCGATCGAAGGTGCCCGGCGCGCCGACCGCGGCGAACTCGCGCAGCGCGGTTATGCAGCTGCTGTTCGGCGAGCGCACGGCGAACAGGTCGCGCTGCTCGATCAGCCAGCCGTTGGGCTTGGGGTGGCTCATCGTGAACGGCCCGGCGGCTCGCATCCACGCGTAACCCTGGGTGTGCAGCCAGCGCTGGTAGGCCAACTGGATCGCGGACAGTGGGCTGTCGGCCCCGGCGGTGCGGGCCGCGAAGTGCCCGCGGATCAGGCCTTCCAGGGTGAACAGCACCATCTGGGTGTCGTCGGTGAACTCGCCCGGGTGCTCACTGGCGCGGTCGTACTCCGTGACTCCCATCGCGCCGAAGCGGCTGCGGATCTGGTCCACCGGGTAGAACTCCACCGGCGCGCCGAGCGCGTCGCCGATCGCCCCGGCCAGCATCGAGCCGAGGAAGCGGCGGCCGAACTCGGTTTCCAGGGGATCGCCCGGCGGCTGCGCGGTCGGCCCGGCCGTCGGCTTCGGAGCCTGCTCGCCCGGCGGCGGCGCAGCTCCCGGCGGGGCCTGCGTCGGCATTCCGTTCGCGGGGGAGTTGATCGGGACGCCAGGGGCCTTCGGTGGCACGGCGGCCGCGGCCTTGGCCAGGTCCTCGGCGGGGAGCCGGGCCTTGACCGGGCTGGTCGGGTTGACCTGCACGTCGATGCCAATGAGGTTGTGCGTCGCCAGCTGCCGACCGGTCATCCGCTGCCAGGTCGTCCAGTTGGGCGGCAGGAAGGTCTCCGAGGTGAACACCTGCAGCTGCCGGCGGCCCGACTCGTGCTCCATCGTGAACAGCCCGTTACCCTGCGGCTGCGCGAAAAGGATCAGCTCGGCGTCCAGCATCGCGGTCAGCAGCGAATGCCCCTGCGCATAGCCGGTGGTGGTGAGTTGCAGGGCGCGTTCGACGTCGTTGGTCGGCGCGGGCAGCCGCAGCGCCACCGGGGACGGCCGGTAGTTCGGGTTCGGTGAGAAGTCGTCGGTGATCTCGCCCTGCTCGTCCACCCGGTAGCCGCCGATGAAGCCCCACGGCGGCACCTCGGCGTTCGGATCGGTGAAGATGGGGTCGACCACGTACAGCCAGGTGTTCGGCTGCTTCTGGGCCTGTTCCCGCATGGTTGGCGTGATGACCGGTCGATTCGGCTGCTGCGTGTTCATCTCGCGCTGTTGTCCCCGACTCCTCGTCCAGCCTTGCATTGATCGCCCCCACACAGCGGCGCGGTCACTCGATAGCGCGGCCTGACGGGTGAGACGAGCACAAGGAGCGGCCGGCTCCCCGTCCAGACGCTGGCACTAAACTCTCTCATGACCACATGGGGTGAAGCTAAGTGTTCGGAAGAACAACTCAGCGTTAGGTGCGGGTTTCTGCCGTCATCGCTGGTCGCGAGCGATCACACTTTGCTGTCGGAGAGCGCGGCGGTCATCAGGCACTGCAGGCACGGCATGCCGGCCGGCCCGTCGAGAGCTTCCGCCTGACCTGGGACGATGCCGAAACCGCAGTAGGCGTACAGCATTTCGGGCAGCTCACCGTCGTCCGGCAGCGGGAAGAAATGGCAGGATTTGTCCTGCTCGCTGCGCGCGAACTCGGCTCGGACCCGCGCGATCAGGTGCGGTCGCGCGTTCATCCGGCCCTCACGGTGCACTGCGAAGTCGAGTCCGGCAGCGGCGCGGGCTGTCGGGGGTGTCCGGGCCGCTGCCGGTCTTCGTGTACCCAGCTGGATGACACGGCCACATCATGCCCCGTAGGTTGCGTCCACCAACAGACTTGTCGACTTTTGCTCAACCCCCGGGCGACAACCCGTCCCTAGGAAGGCGGAATTCCCTGCCGCAACAACGTCAACGCTGCTATCCGCGACGGTCGCACGCCCCGGCTGCGCCCCGAAACCGCTCGTGGCGGATTTCCTCGGTTCGCTCCGCGAGGCCGGGCTCCGCGCCGAAGTATCCTGCGTATTCGCTCAGGTCGCGCACAGGCTGGCCGGCGAGGGTGGCCGGGTCGTGAGCAAGTCATTTCCCGTAGTGGTAGCGGCAAGCCGCGATTCGAATCTCGTCTTCCGCTACCTTGTAGACGAGCCGATGCTCGTCAGAGATGCGACGCGACCAGTAGCCCTGGAAACCGTGCTTGAGCGGTTCGGGTTTGCCGATTCCTTCGTTCCCGTTGCGGCAGATGTCTTTGACCAGCGCGTTGATTCGCTTGAGGATCTTGCGGTCCTCGGTTTGCCACCAGACGTAGTCGTCCCAGGCAAGCCCGTCCCAGACCAGTTTCATTCGGCGAGCTCGTGTTGTTCACCGCCGCCGGCTTCCAGCCGCTCGATCGCGAGGATCAGACGGCGGGCGTTCTCGGGGCTGCGGAGCAGGTAGGCAGTTTCTTTCAAAGACTGGTAGTCATCCAATGACACCATCACGACCGGCTCGTGACCTGCTCGGGTGATCACGACTTCCTCGCGGTCGTTCACCACGGAGTCGAGCGTCTCGGCGTACTTGGCACGGGACTCGGAGTAGCTCATCGTCTTCACCGAAACACCTCCTTGTACAAGTTACTGTACGCCTCGCGTGGGGTGGCGGCAAGCACGGGCAGAACCGCAGGTTATAGGGCTGCGGATAGCTGAAGGGGAGCTGCGGTGAGTGCCTCGGCGTAGCGGTTCAGGATCAGTTCGGCCACGCCCTCGTCGTCGGCCATCGGGGCCGCTAGCCGCGGGTTTGGCGCGTGCTTGCGGGCCAGATCGATGATCCGGTCCGGGAGCAGGCCCGGCGCCAGGAACCAGGAGGCGACCGCGATGCGGCGGGCACCGCGTGCGCGTAGGGCCTCGATCGCCGCCGGAACAGCGGGTTCGGCGGCTGCTGCGAACGCCGCGACTGCGCCGGCCCACGACGTGCGCGACTGCCAGCGCGCCGCGACGTCGGCGACCAGGCGGTTCGCCGGTGCGTGAGACGATCCCGCGCCGGCCAGCAGCACGCCCAGTTCCCGGTCGTCGGCGGACGCTCCGACCTCGACAAGCCGCCGCCACGCGGCCTCGTCCAGTCGCGGATCCGGGCCCAGCACGTCGGCCACGTGCACCCGGAACCGCGGATAGCGCCGCTCCGCGTCGGCCACCGCCGCGGGCACGTCGACGCGGGCGTGAAAGGCCCGGCCGAGCAGCAGCGGCACGACGACCGCCGAATCGTGGCCGTCGCCGTGCACCGCGCTGAGCACGTCGCCCACGCGCGGTGCCGACAGGTCCAGGAACGCCACGCGCACATCGAGATCTGGGCGCATCGCGCGGACCACGTCCATCAGGGCGTGGATGGTCGCGGCCGAACGCGGATCCCGGCTGCCGTGCGCGACAGCCACCAGCGGAGCGGTCATCTCCGGCTCATTCCGATGCGGCAGCCAGCGGCGCCAACGGCACCCCGATCAGTCCGGCGGCCAGCGTGGTGCCGTCGGCGGGGTCGATCACCAGGAACGATCCGGTGCGCCGGCTCGCGGAGTAATCGTCGATCGGCAGCGGCTCCGCCGTGCGCAGCTGCACCCGGCCGATCTCGTTGAGCTGCAACGAATCCGGGCCATCGACACTCGACAGCTGCTGCTCGTCGAAGCGGGCGGACAGCTCGGTGACGATGGCCTGCACGGTGCGGGTGCCGTGCTTGATCAGTACCTTGGCGCCCGGGTTCAGCGGCTTCTCGGCCAGCCAGCAGACCGTGGCGTCGAGCTGGTCGGTGACTCGCGGCGGGGCGTCCGCGGCGGCGATCAGGTCGCCGCGCGAGATGTCCACGTCGTCGGCCAGCAGCAGGGTGACGGAGTGCCCGGCCGCGGCGCGCGGCTTCGCCCCGTCCGGGCTGTCTACCTTGGACACCCGGGTGCGCAGCCCGGCGGGCAGCACGACCACCTCGTCGCCCTCGGCGACGACACCGGCGGCCACCTGGCCCGCGTAGCCGCGGTAGTCCGGGTATTCGGCGGTGCGTGGCCGGATCACGTACTGGACCGGCATCCGCAACGGCGCGTCATGCGGGTCCGGCGCCACCGGCACGCTTTCCAGGTGCTCCAGCAGCGAAGGACCGCTGTACCAGGGGGTGTTCGCGGAGCGTTCCACCACGTTGTCGCCGAGCAGCGCGGACACCGGGATGGTCACCACGGTGTCGTCGCGGTAGCCCAGCGCGCGGGCGTGCTCGGTGAACTCGGCGGCGATGCGGGTGAACACCGCCTCGTCAAAGTCGACCATGTCGATCTTGTTGACGGCCAGCACCAGCTGCGGCACGCCCAGCAGCGCCAGCACCGCTGCATGCCGCCGGGTCTGCTCGATGACGCCCTTGCGCGCGTCCACCAGCAGAACCGCGAGCTGCGCGGTCGACGCACCGGTGACGGTGTTGCGTGTGTACTGCACGTGACCGGGGGTGTCGGCGAGTACGAAAGTCCGCTTGGGCGTGGCGAAGTAGCGGTAGGCCACGTCGATGGTGATGCCCTGTTCTCGCTCCGCGCGCAGGCCGTCCACCAGCAGCGACAGGTCCGGGGTGGCGAGGCCGCGGTCCGCGCTGGCGCGGCGCACCGCGTCGAGCTGGTCGGCCAGCACCGACTTGGTGTCGTGCAGCAGCCGCCCGACCAGGGTGCTCTTGCCGTCGTCGACGGAACCGGCGGTGGCCAACCGCAGCAGATCGCTGTGCACCGGCAGAGTCACCTCGGTACCGCTGTCCGGCGCGGTGCGAGTGGTCGTCTCGGTCATTGATGAACCCATTCCTGGTGGTTCGGCTGTGTGCCTTGGCTCTGAAGTTCGGTCGTGTTCTTGAAGCGGTGAAGCCGCTTGGCCTGCCCGCGCCACTTGCACCGCCGCGGGTTCTCAGACGTGCCCCCGGGAGGACAGCGCCAGCGCCGCGTATCGGACACATGCAAGGAGTCGGCGGTCCCCGACCGAAGGGGCGTCTGATGTTCCGCTACCGGCACTGCTACTCGAAACGAGTGCGGAAACCGTTTTTTAGAAGTAGCCCTCGCGCTTGCGGTCTTCCATCGCTGCCTCGGAAATCCGGTCGTCGGCTCGCGTCGCGCCACGCTCGGTGAGCCGGCTGGCGGCGACCTCGGCGATCACGTCGTCCACCGTGTACGCCTCGGATTCCACCGCGCCGGTGCAGGAACCGTCGCCAACGGTGCGGTAGCGCACGGTCTTGGTGGCCGCGACCTCGCCGTCGCGGGGCCCGCCCCACGGACCCGAGGTCAACCACATGCCGTCGCGCAGGAAAACCTCGCGCCGGTGCGCGTAGTAGAGCTCCGGCAGCTCGATCTTCTCCCGCTGGATATAGCGCCAGATGTCCAGCTCGGTCCAGTTCGACAGCGGGAACACCCGGACGTGCTCGCCCGGTCGGTGCTTGCCGTTGTACAGGTTCCATAGCTCGGGGCGCTGTCGGCGCGGGTCCCACTGACCGAAGGCGTTGCGCAGGCTGAAGATGCGCTCCTTGGCGCGGGCCCGTTCCTCGTCGCGCCGACCGCCGCCGAAGACCGCGTCGAACCGGTTCTCGCTGATCCCGTCCAGCAGCGGCGTGGTCTGCAGCGGGTTGCGCGTGCCGTCGGCCCGCTCCTGGAGCCGGCCGTCGTCGATGTAGTCCTGCACGGACGCCACCACCAACCGCAGGTCGTGCCGCTCCACCAGCTCGTCGCGGAAAGCCAGCACTTCCGGGAAGTTGTGCCCGGTGTCGACGTGAAGCAGCGGGAACGGCACCGGCGCGGGCCAGAACGCCTTCAGCGCCAAGTGCACCAGCACCGTGGAGTCCTTGCCGCCGGAGAACAGGATCACCGGTCGGTCGAATTCCCCGGCCACCTCGCGGAAGATGTGGATCGCTTCGGACTCCAGCGCGTCCAAATTGTCCGCCTGCGGCGGCACGTCGGTCCGATCGGTCAGCAACTCGACTGTCGTCATGTTTCCTCCGGAGTTCCTCAGCCGTGCAGTCCGCACTCGGTCTTGGCGCTGCCCGCCCAGCGCCCGCTGCGCGGGTCGGCACCGGGCGCGGGCTTGGCCGTGCAGGGCTGGCACCCGATCGACGGGTAACCGGCCGGCACCAGCGGGTTGACCAGCACGCCGTGGTCGTCGATGTAGCGCTGCATGTCGTCGTCGGACCAGGCCGCTAGCGGGTTGATCTTGACGAGGGCGTTGCGGTCGTCCCAGGTCACGATCGGCGTGTTCGCGCGCGTCGGGGCCTCCACCCGGCGCACCCCGGTCACCCACGCCTCGTAACGGGCCAGCGTGTCGCGCAGCGGCACCACCTTGCGCAGGAAGCAGCAGCGGTTCGGGTCCCGCTCGAACAGCCGCGGGCCTTCGCTGGCGTCTTGCTCGGCGACGGTCTGCGCGGGGATCGCGTTGACGATGTTCACGTCGTGGACCTGCGCGACGGCGTCGCGGGTGCCGATGGTCTCGGCGAAGTGGTAGCCGGTTTCCAGGAACAGGATGTCCACGCCCGGCTTCGCCTTGGCCGCCAGGTCGACCAGCACCGCGTCCTGCATGTTGGACGCGACGATCAGGCCGTCGCCGAAGTTGTCGACGGCCCAGCGCAGGGCTTCCTCCGCGTCGGCCTCGGCCAGCCGCGGCGCGGCCTCCTCGACCAGCGCCCGCAGCTCGTCGTCGCTGCGCCGGGCGCCGATGTTCGTGGTGGTGTCGGCAGTCATGCTTCTCCGTTTCCTCCGGCCGGGTCTTCGGCCTGTTCGCCGAGGGACAGTCCGACGAGCCGCACGACGAAGACCCGCAGGCACGATGCGCACTGCCACGCCCCGGCCGGCTCGGCCTCGGGCGTGAGGTCCTCGTCCCCGCAGTACGGGCAGTAGAACGGCGCCGCTCGGCTCACTTGAGGTCGTCTTCCTCGGCCCGCGCCACCCACTGCGCGAAGCGCTCGCCGGTGGATCGCTGTGCCAGGTAGCGGCGGACCAGCCGCTCCACGTAGTCGCCGAGCTCAGCGGAGGTGACCTTGTGACCGCGGATCTTGCGACCGAACCCGGCGTCCTCGCCGAGGCCACCGCCGAGGTGCACCTGGAAGCCCTCGACCTGGTTGCCTTCGCTGTCCGGGACCATCTGGCCCTTCAGGCCGATGTCGGCGACCTGGGTGCGGGCGCAGGCGTTCGGGCAGCCGTTGAGGTTGATCGTCACCGGGTCGGTGACGTCGCCCTGGATGTCGCCCAGCCGCTGCTCGAGCTCGTCGACCAGCGCGATCGCCCGCTCCTTTGTCTCCACGATGGCCAGCTTGCAGAACTCGATGCCGGTGCAGGCCAGAACGCTGCGCCGCCAGGGCGACGGGTCGGCATGCAGGCCCAGCCCGTCGAGGTCCGCGACCAGGCTGTCCACTTCGGACTTCGGCACGTCGAGGACCAGCAGGTTCTGCTCGACGGTGGTGCGCACGCGCCGCGAACCGACCCGCTCGGCGGCCTTCGCGACCTCCACCAGCGTGGAGCCGGCGACCCGGCCCGCCGCGGACTTCGCACCGACGTAGAAGTTGCCGTCGGCCTGCGGATGCACCCCGACGTGGTCGCGGTGACCGGTCGGCGTCTCCGGCGCGGGGCCGTCGACCAGCTTGCGGCCCAGGTACTCATTCTCCAGCACCTGCCGGAACTTCTCCGCGCCCCAGTCGGCGAGCAGGAACTTCAACCGGGCGCGGTGCCGCAGTCGCCGGTAGCCGTAGTCGCGGAAGATCTGCACCACGGCCTGCCACACTTCGGCGACCTCGCCGAGCGGCACCCAGGCGCCCAGCCGCACCGCCAGCTTCGGGTTCGTGGACAGGCCGCCGCCGACCCACAGGTCGAAGCCGGGCCCGTGCTCCGGGTGCACGACGCCGACCAGCGAGATGTCGTTGATCTCCGGCACGGTGTCCCAGCGCGGCGAGCCGCTGATCGCGCTCTTGAACTTGCGCGGCAGGTTGGACAGCGATTTGTCGCCGATGAACCGCTCGGCGATCTCCTTGATCGCCGGGGTGGCGTCGATGATCTCGTCCGCGGCGATGCCTGCGACCGGCGATCCCAGCACGACGCGGGGGCAGTCGCCGCAGGCCTCCGTGGTGGACAGCCCGACGCCCTCCAGTTTCTGCCAGATCGTCGGCATGTCCTCGACCCGCACCCAGTGCAGCTGGATGTTCTGCCGGTCGGTGATGTCGGCGGTATCGCGCGCGTAGGTCTGCGAAACCTCACCGATGGCGCGCAGCTGCTCGGTGGTCAGCGCACCGCCGTCGATGCGGACCCGCAGCATGAAGTAGCGGTCGTCGAGCTCCTCGGGATCGATCGTGCCGGTGCGCGCGCCGGGGATGCCAGGTGCGCGCTGGGTGTAGAGGCCCCACCAGCGGAAACGACCACGCAGGTCGGCCGGGTCGATCGAGTCGAAGCCGCCGTGGGCGTAGATCGTCTCGATGCGCTGCCGGACGTTCAGCGGGTTGTCGTCCTTCTTCGAGCGCTCGTTGGCATTGAGCGGCTCGCGATAACCGAGCGCCCACTGGCCCTCGCCGCGCGTCTTGCGCTTGCGGGCGGGCCGAGCAGGGGCTTCCGTCGGGGGGACCATGTCCGACCTCCGGGATTCGGGCGCGGCAGCGCCGCGTGGAAATCCCGTCGACGGTGACGGTTCTCACTGCTCGGCGCTCCCGGCGCCGACTGGACAAAGCAGAACGCGGCGGCGGGATTTCAACCCATGGCGCGGCACAGCGCGCTGGACACGCGCCGCAGATCCACGTAGCGGCGGGTGACCAGCAAGAGCCTCGGCAAGGTCGCACCCATGTAGGGCAGCGTGCCACGTGCTCACCGACCGGTCCATCCCCATCCGAATGGTGAGACAGTGGTGGAGTGCCTGCTCAACTGCCTGTCGGTGAACCCGCCCCGGCCGACGGAACGCTCCCGCCCGAGGCCCTGACGGGCTTGGGGTCGCGGCCGTTAGGGGTGTACGTCCACGTGCCGTTCTGTGCAACCCGCTGCGGCTACTGCGACTTCAACACCTACACCGCCGATGAGCTGGGCTCATCAGCGAGTTTCGGAAGCTGGCTGGACGGCCTGCGGGCGGAGCTGGAGCTGGGCGCGCGGGTGCTGGCGGCAGGCGATCGGCCGGTGCCGGCGGCGGAGACGGTCTTCGTGGGCGGCGGCACGCCGTCGCTGCTCGGCACAGGTCGGCTGGGCGAGGTGCTGGCGGCGATCCGCGATTCATTCGGGCTCGACGGTGCGGCGGAAATCACCACCGAGTCCAACCCGGAGTCGACGTCGCCGGAGTTCTTCGCCGGGATACGCGAGGCCGGGTTCAACCGGGTTTCGCTCGGCATGCAGTCCGCCGCAGAGCACGTGCTGCGGGTGCTGGAGCGGCGGCACACGCCAGGCCGCGCGGTCGCGGCAGTCGGCGAGGCGCGTGCGGCTGGCTTCGACCACGTCAACCTGGACCTGATCTACGGCACGCCGGGGGAGACCGACGACGACCTGCGGGCGTCGCTGGACGCGGTGCGCTCCGCCGGGGTCGACCACGTCTCGGCGTACGCGCTGATCGTCGAGGACGGCACCGCGATGGCCCGAAAGGTCCGCCGAGGCGAACTCCCGATGCCCGACGACGACGTGCTGGCCGACCGCTACGAACTGATCGACGGCGCGCTCGACGAGGCGGGTTTGGGCTGGTACGAGGTGTCGAACTGGGCGCGGGACGACGCGGCGCGCTGCCGCCACAACCTCGGCTACTGGCAGGGCGGCGACTGGTGGGGTGCCGGCCCGGGCGCGCACAGCCACGTCGGCGGCGTCCGCTGGTGGAACGTCAAGCATCCGGCCCGCTACGCGGCGGTGCTGGCGGCGGGCAACTCCCCGGCGGCGGGGCGAGAGCGCCTCGACGCCGAGGATCAGCGGGTCGAGCGGATCATGCTCCAGCTCCGCCTGGCCACTGGTCTCCCGGTGGACGCGCTGGACGAGCCGGGTCTCCTGGCAGCGAAGCAAGCAGCCGCCGACGGTCTGCTTCAGCCCGAGGGGCTGACGGCGGGCCGTTGCACCCTGACGAACCGGGGTCGCCTCCTCGCCGACGGAGTGGTTCAGCGCCTGATCTCCTGACGCCACGACCTCACTCGGGAGATCTCAACGGAAACTGTGAGCAACCGGCGTGTCGCATCACGACACGCCGCTGGCAGTGGACAACTCCCGCGATTCAATGGAAATCGGAGCTTCGATTCCCATTGAAATCGCGGCCAGACCTGGTCTGAGGTGCCGCGTCCAGGTCGAGGACTCTGGCGTGGAGGACCGTGCGCTGGTGGAGGGCGGCTCGCAGGGCCCGGTGCAGACCGTCCTCCAGGTAGAGCTCGCCGCGCCAGCGGACCACGTGCGGGAACAGGTCCCCGAAGAACGTCGAGTCCGGGCTCAGCAGCCGATCCAGGTGCAGCACCTTCGTCGTGGTGACCAGGTCTTCCATCCGCACCGGGCGCGGCGGCACCTTCGCCCAGTCCCGCAGCGCCATCCGGTGGTCGGGGTACGGCTGACCCTCCCGGACGTCCTTGAAGATCACGGCAGCTGGCACCTCCTGGCGAACGGCGGAACGTGTTGCACGCCGCAGTTGGTCCGCCTGCGGCTACCGCCGCCGGAACCGATCTGCTCCGCTCGATGTACCGGCCGTCGGCCCCGCGGCAGGCTACCGCCGCCCGCCCGTGCGCCTCGGCTCCGGTGCACGAACACCGTAAACTCGATGGTGGTACCCGGGCTGTGCCTGGGATCGAGCCTGAGCGGGGGCCGCTGGAGGTGAAGGAGGTGGCGGTGGTGAACGCGGATGAACGCCGTTTCGAGGTGCTGCGGGCGATCGTGGCCGACTACGTGTCGACCAAGGAGCCGGTGGGTTCGAAGGCGCTCGTCGACCGCCACAACCTCGGGGTGTCCAGTGCCACGGTCCGCAACGACATGGCCGCCCTGGAGGAGGACGGCTTCATCGTCCAGCCGCACACCAGCGCCGGCCGGGTGCCCACCGACAAGGGCTACCGGCTGTTCGTGGACCGGCTGCACGAGGTCAAGCCGCTGACCGAGGCCGAGCGTCGCGCCATCCACAAGTTCCTCGAAGGGGCGCTGGACCTGGACGACGTGATGCGCCGCAGCGTCCGGCTGCTGGCGCAGCTCACCCAGCAGGTCGCCGTGGTGCAGTACCCCACGCTGACCCGATCGACCGTCCGGCACGTCGAGGTCGTCACCATCACCCCGGCGCGGCTGATGCTGGTGCTGATCACCAACACCGGGCGCGTCGACCAGCGGATGGTCGACCTCGGCGACGTGATCACCGACGACGACGTGGCCCGGCTGCGCAACGTGCTCAACGCGTCGATGGCCGAGAAGCGGCTCGCCGACGCCTCCGCCGCGGTGGCCGAGCTGCCCGACCAGGCTCCGGCGGAGCTGCGCGACTCGCTGATCCGGGTGTGCAGCGTGCTCATCGAGTCGCTGGTGGAGCACCCGGAGGAGCGGATGCTGCTGGGCGGTACGCCCAATCTGACCCGCAACGTCGCCGACTTCCCCAACTCGCTGCGCCAGGTCATGGAGGCGCTCGAAGAGCAGGTCGTGGTGCTCAAGCTGCTCGCGGCGGCTCGCGATTCGGGCACCGTGCGGGTCAGCATCGGGATGGAGAACGAAGCCAAGGAGATGCAGACGACCTCGGTGATTTCCACCGGATACGGTTCGGATGGCATGGTACTGGGTGGCCTGGGAGTTGTCGGGCCGACTCGCATGGACTACCCAGGCACCATGGCGGCTGTGCGGGCCGTAGCCGCGTACGTGAGTGAAATCCTGGTCGGTCGGTGACGGTTCACCGCGCCCGACCGGCGTGTACTCGTTGATCGAGCAGAGAAAGTACGGAGAAGGTGGCCAGGGACTACTACGCGACCCTCGGGGTGGCCAGGGAAGCGACACCCGAGCAGATCAAGCGGGCGTACCGCAAGCTCGCACGAGAACTGCACCCGGACGTCAACCCCGATGAGGCCGCGCAGGAGCGGTTTCGCGAGGTGACGACCGCCTACGAGGTGCTCTCCGACCCGAAGAAGCGGCAGGTGGTCGACCTCGGCGGCGACCCGCTGTCCAACGGCGGCGGCGCCGGCGGTGGCATGGGCGACCCGTTCGCGGGCTTCGGCGGTCTGGGCGACATCATGGACGCCTTCTTCGGCGGCGGCGGCGCCAGCGGCGGCGGGCGGGGCCCGCGTAGCCGCGTCCAGCCGGGCTCCGACGCGTTGCTCCGGCTAGAGCTGACGCTGGAGGAGTGCGCCAGCGGCGTGAACCGGGACATCACCGTCGACACCGCGGTGCTCTGCGACTCTTGCGATGGGGGCGGATCCCGCGTCGGCAGCGCCCCGTCGACCTGCGACACCTGCGGTGGACGCGGCGAGGTGCAGTCCGTGCAGCGGTCGTTCCTGGGGCAGGTCATGACGTCCCGGCCGTGCCCGGTCTGCCGCGGTTTCGGCGAGGTCATCACCGATCCGTGCCAGCAGTGCGGCGGCGACGGCCGGGTCCGCGCGCGGCGCACCATCACCGTCAAGATCCCGGCCGGTGTCGGCGACGGAATGCGGGTGCGGCTGGCCGGCGAAGGCGAGGTCGGGCCCGGCGGGGGGCCGGCCGGTGACCTGTTCGTCGAGGTCGAGGAGCTTCTACACGAGCGGTTCACCCGCGACGGCGCGGACCTGCACTGCACCGTCGAGCTGCCGATGACGGCCGCGGCGCTGGGCACCATGCTCGTCCTGGAAACCCTCGACGGCGGCCAGGAGGAGCTGACGGTCGAGCCCGGCACTCAGCCCGGCACCGAGCACGTGCTCACCGGTCGGGGCCTGCCCAAGCTGCGGTCCAACGGCAAGGTCAACGGCCACGGCGACCTGTACGTGCACCTCGACGTCGTGGTGCCGACTCGGCTCGACGACTCGCAGTCCGACCTGCTGCGCCAGCTCGCCGCACTGCGCGGCGAGGAGCAGCCGGAACCGACGGTGACCGCCAACGGCAACGGCAACCGGCACGGGCTGTTCTCGCGCTTCCGTTCCTTCGGCCACCGCTGAACTAAAAGAGTGTTTCAAAGTGGTTTGCGCGGCGGTGCGGGCAGCGGAACCTCGGAGGCCTTCTCGCTGCGGGATCCCCGACTCATGAATGCCGATTCAGCACGTCGGGGTGTCCTCGCTGGGAGAACCCCAGAGGGGCGGACACCTTTGAACTCGCGACGGTGCCGATTGAGTCCCGCACCGCATGCGGCTACCGCGGCATGCGAAGAACAGACTGAACGGTAAGGCGGGACATGTCCGAATCCTCGCTGCCGGTGTTCTCCGTCGAGCGGCTGCCCGCTGTCGGCGCGGCCACCCTGAACGGCCCGGAGGGCAAGCACGCGGCCACCGTCCGCCGCCTGCGCGTCGGCGAGCAGCTGCTGCTCTCGGACGGGCTGGGTGGTTTGGCGCGCTGTGAAGTGGCGGCCGCTGCGAAGGATTCGCTGCAGCTCGCCGTCTCGGAGACCTGGCACGTCCCGCAGCCCGGACTGCGGGTGCGCCTGGCGCAGGCGCTGGTCAAGGGCGACCGCGGGGAGCTCGCGGTGGAGCTGGCGACCGAGGCGGGCGTGGACGCGGTGGTGCCGTGGCGCGCCGCCCGGTGCGTGGCGAAGTGGGACGACGGCCCCCGCGGCGCGAAGGCGCTGGCGCGGTGGCGGAGCACGGCCGCTCAGGCGGCGAAGCAGGCGCGGCGGGCGTGGACGCCGCCGGTGGACGAGCCGGTGAGCACCAAGCAGCTGGCGGCGCTGGTCCGCGGTGCCGACGCGGCGCTGGTGCTGCACGAATCGGCGACCACGCCGCTGTCGTCGGTGGATCTGCCCGCGACCGGCGAACTCGTCCTGGTCGTCGGCCCGGAGGGCGGCGTGACCAGCGATGAGCTCGCGGCGCTGGTCGAAGCGGGGGCGAACGTCGTCCGCCTGGGCCCGACCGTCCTGCGCGCCTCGACAGCCGCCGCGGTCGCCCTCGGCGCCCTCGGCGTTCGCACCGACCGCTGGGCCTGAACGACCCGATCTCACGACTGGGTGACTGGTGATCTCATTCGAAATCGGCGCAGTTACGCGCAAGGTGGTCACATACCGCTAAGAAGATCAAATACTTCGGTCGATCCGTAGCGCGAACGGCTGATTCAGCGATACGCTCGGTTTGCGAAAGATCGCGGCGGGGTTTCGCCGCAACCGGTGCCGCACGGGGCATCGGACCCCAGCACTCGTCGGACACCTCCCCCCTCGGTCCGGCGAGAGCTGCGCCGCAAACGGGACAACCCCCAGACCCGATTGCGGCGCAGCGTGCCGGGCATGCGACCGGCTTGCGGTGATCGAGCCGCATCGAGTCGGAGATCCCGGAGTCCAGGCGGCGTCTGCGATTGCGCTACCCGCACCGCTTCGCAAGATGAACCGTGAAACCTCTAATCTTCCGGGCATGAGCGACATGGACTCCCTGTTCCTGCGGATCATCGCGCGCGAGGTCCCGGCCGACGTGGTGCGCGAGAACGACCGGGTCATCGCGATCCGCGACATAAACCCCCAGGCCCCGACCCACGTGCTCGTCGTGCCGAAGAAGCGATACCGCAACGTCGGCGAGCTCGCCGCCGCCGACCCGGAACTGCTGGCAGAGCTGATCACCGTCGCCCGCGAGATCGCCGAGCAGGAAGGCATCGCCGAATCGGGTTACCGGCTGCTGTTCAACACCAACGCCGACGCCGGGCAGACGATCTTCCACGTGCACCTGCACCTGCTCGGCGGCGAACCGCTCGGTGGACTAACCGGCGGCCCGCTCAAGGGCTGATCTCGGCATCGACGAGGTGGCGGTGACGGCGGCAATCTGATTGCCGGGTGGACTACCATCGACGCCAGGGAGAACTGACCGAACAACCCGCGCGAACGCGCAGAAAGCAGGCCCGAACACACGTGGCCGGTATTGCAGCGGGTGGAGCCGCCGCCCAGTCCGGAGAGCACCCCCAGACCGCAGCGCAGCAGGCAACAGCGCAGTCGAAGGTGACCGTTCCCGACAACGTCGTGCTGACGCTGGTCGGATCCAGGGACGAGAACCTCCGGGTCGTGGAGGATTTGCTCACCGCCGATGTCCATGTCCGGGGCAACGAGGTGACGCTGTCCGGGGATCCCGCAGAGGTCGCGTTCGCCGAACGGCTGTTCGCCGAGCTGATAGCGCTGATCGCCAAGGGCAGCCCGCTCACGCCGGACATCGTCCGCCGCAGCGTCGCGATGCTCTCGGCCGACCACAACGAGTCGCCGGCCGACGTGCTCAGCCTCGACATCGTGTCCCGGCGCGGCCGGACGATCCGCCCCAAGACCCTCAACCAGAAGCGCTACGTCGACGCCATCGACCACCACACCGTGGTGTTCGGCATCGGCCCCGCCGGTACCGGCAAGACGTACCTTGCGATGGCCAAGGCGGTACAGGCGCTGCAGGCCAAGCAGGTCAACCGGATCATCCTCACCCGCCCCGCCGTCGAGGCGGGCGAGCGGCTCGGGTTCCTGCCGGGCACCCTCTACGAGAAGATCGACCCCTACCTGCGGCCGCTGTACGACGCGCTGCACGACATGGTCGACCCGGAATCGGTGCCGCGGCTGACGCAGGCGGGCACGATCGAGATCGCGCCGCTGGCTTACATGCGCGGACGCACCCTCAACGACGCGTTCATCATCCTCGACGAGGCGCAGAACACCACGCCCGAGCAGATGAAGATGTTCCTGACCAGGCTGGGCTTCGGCTCCAAGATCGTGGTGACCGGGGACGTCACGCAGATCGACCTGCCCGGCGGGCAGCGCAGCGGTCTGAAGATCGTGCAGCAGATCCTGGACGGCGTCGACGACGTGCACTTCGCCCTGCTGGACAGCCACGACGTGGTGCGGCACCGGCTGGTCACCGACATCGTCAACGCCTACGACCGCTGGCACGCTCTGGAGGACGCCGACCACCAGGACCGGTCGGATCGGCGAAACGGGCATCGACGGGGACGCGCATGAGCATCGAGATCGCCAACGAATCCGGCGTCGAAGTGCCCGAGGCGACCATCGTCTCGGTCGCCCGCTTCGCGCTGGACAAAATGAGCGTCAGCCAGCTCGCGGAGCTGTCCATCGTGCTGGTGGAGCTCGACGTGATGGCCGACCTGCACGAGCGGTGGATGGACCTGCCCGGTCCCACCGACGTGATGTCGTTCCCGATGGACGAATACGACTCGGCCCGCCGTCCCGACTCCGCCGGCTCCGGACCGGCGCTGCTGGGCGACATCGTGCTCTGCCCGGCGTTCGCCAAGGACCAGGCCCGCAAGGCCGGGCACAGCCTGCTGGACGAGTTGCACCTGCTCACCGTGCACGGCGTGCTCCACCTGCTCGGCTACGACCACGCCGAGCCGGAGGAGGAGCGGGAGATGTTCGGCCTGCAGAACCGCATCCTTGCCGAGTACCGCGAAGCCCGCGACGAGGCCGAGCGGGTGGCCGCGCAGCGCAGCGCGGACGCCAGGGTGCTGGGTGCCGTCGGGCTGGACGAGCCGGAGCCGCCGCAGGGCGGCCCGGCCGCCACCAACTAGGGGAGTCGGCGGTGGCCGTGACCGGTTCCACTGCGTTCCTGATCATCGTGGTGCTGCTGGTGCTGGCGGCCGGGGTCTTCGCGGCCTCCGAGTCCGCCATCGCCGTGGCTTCCCGGGCCCGCGTCGACGAGCTGGTCCGCGAGGGGCGCGGCGGCGCCAAGCAGCTCGCGCAGCTGCTCGCGGACCGGCCCCGGCACGTCAACCTGCTGCTGTTGCTGCGGCTTGCGTGCGAGATGGGCGCCACGGTGCTGGTCACCGTGGTCGCCATCCGGATGGCCAACTCCGAGGCCTGGGCGGTGGTGATCGCAGGGCTGATCATGCTGGTGGCGTCCTACGTGCTGGTCGGCGTCGGCCCGCGCACCCTCGGTCGGCAGCACCCCTACGGCATCGGGCTCAAGGTGGCCGCGCCGGTGCGGGTGCTGGCCAGGCTGCTCAACCCGCTGACGAGGCTGCTGATCCTGATCGGGAACATGATCACCCCCGGCAAGGGCTTCCGGGAGGGCCCGTTCTCCACCGAGGTGGAGCTGCGCGAACTGGTCGACCTCGCCGGCGAGCGCGGCGTGGTGGCTGCGGGCGAGCGGGAGATGATCCACTCAGTCTTCGAGCTCGGCGACACCCTCGCCCGCGAGGTGATGGTGCCGCGCACCGAGATCATCTGGATCGAACAGACCAAGTCCGCCCGGCAGGCGCTGGCGCTGTGCTTGCGCTCCGGGTTCTCCCGCGTCCCGGTGATCGGCGAGAGCGTCGACGACATCGTCGGTGTGGTGACCCTCAAAGACCTGACCCGCGCCGTGCTGGACGCCCGCGACGAGGCCGGTCCGGCGGTGGCGGAGCTGATGCGCCCGGCGAGCTTCGTGCCGGACACCAAGCGGTTGGACGAGCTGCTCGGCGAGATGCAGCTGTCCCGCAGCCACCTGGCCATCGCGGTCGACGAGTACGGCGGTACCGCCGGGCTGCTGACCATCGAGGACATCATCGAGGAGATCGTCGGCGAGATCACCGACGAGTCCGACCTGGAGGAGCACCGCCCAGTCGAGCGGCTCGACGACGGCACCATCCGGGTCAGTTCGCGGCTGCCGGTCGAAGACCTCGGCGAGCTGTTCGGCGTGGGGCTCGACGACTCCGACGTGGAGACGGTCGGAGGGCTGCTGGCGCAGCGCCTCGGCCGGGTGCCGCTGCCCGGGGCGGAGACGGAGATCGCCGGGCTGCGGCTGCGTGCCGAGGGCGGCAAGGACCACCGCGGGCGGATTCGCATCAACGCGCTGCTCGTCCGGCCGGTGAACGCAGATCAAGCACCGCTTCGCGGTGCCGACCAGGAGGGAAGCAACGCCCGTGGCTGAGCACGTCGAATCGGTGGCCCCGCAGGAGATCGACCCGGAGGACGGCAAGATCGTCACGCTCGCGCGGTCGTCCCGGGCCCGCACCGGAGCGGCCGAGGGAGCAGCGGTGCGCGACACCGACGGCCGGACCTACGCGGCGTGCACGGTCGCCCTCCCGTCCCTGCGGCTGACGGCCCTGCAGGCGGCGGTGGCGGCTGCGGTCGCCAGCGGCGCCGAGGGGCTGGAGGCGGCTGCGGTCGTCACCGACGCCGACTCCATCGACGCCGACTCCGCGGCTGCGGTCCGCGACCTCACCAGCACCGTGACGATCCTCCGCGCGGACGCCACGGGCACCGTCGCAGGCGTTATCCAGGCGTAACCCAGCCCCGGGTCGCGCGACCGCCTTCGGCGTGTCGTTCCCCGACACGCCGAAGACGGTCGACAACTTCCGCAATTTCAATTGGAAATCGGACCTCTGATTTTCATCGAACTTGCGCCACCGGGTGCCTTCCCGGTTTCAGGTACCCGGGTCGGATGCCCACTGTGCTGCGGCCAGGGCGGGCCGGTCACAATGGTGCGGTGACCAGCTCCGCAGATGTGCACCGCTCCGGATTCGCCTGCTTCGTCGGCCGCCCCAACGCGGGGAAGTCGACGCTGACGAACCGCCTGGTCGGCTCGAAGGTGGCGATCACCTCGAGCAAGCCGCAGACCACCCGGCACGCCATCCGCGGCATCGTGCACCGCCCCGACGCGCAGCTGATCATCGTGGACACCCCCGGCCTGCACCGGCCACGCACGCTCCTCGGGCGGCGGCTCAACGACCTGGTTTACGAGACGTGGTCCGAAGTGGACGTGGTGGGGTTGTGCGTGCCCGCCGACCAGAAGGTGGGCCCAGGGGACCGGTTCATCGCCGAGCAGCTCAAGAAGGTGGCGCGCCGCACCCCAGTGCTGGGCATCGTCACCAAGACGGACCTGGTCGGCAAGGACCAGGTGGCGCAGCAGTTGCTCGACCTGCAGCAGGTGATGGAGTTCGCCGACCTGGTGCCGGTGTCCGCAGTGGACTCCTTCCAGGTGGACGTGCTGGCCGATCTGCTGGTCGGAAAGCTGCCGGAGGGTCCGCAGCTCTACCCGGACGGCGAGCTGACCGACGAACCGGAGACGACGCTCATCGCCGAGCTGATCCGGGAGGCGGCGCTGGAGGGGGTGCGTGACGAACTGCCGCACTCGCTGGCCGTGACCATCGAGGAGATGATCCCCCGCGAAGACCGCGACGACCTGATCGACGTGCACGCGGTGCTCTACGTCGAGCGCTCCAGCCAGAAGTCGATCGTCATCGGCCGCGGCGGGGAGCGGCTGCGTGCCGTCGGCACCCAGGCGCGCAAGCACATCCAGGCGCTGCTGGGCACCAAGATCTACCTCGATCTTCACGTGAAAGTCGCCAAGGATTGGCAACGCGACCCGAAGCAGCTGCGCAAACTGGGGTTCTGATCACAACTTCGCGGCGGATTCCCGGGAACCGGCCAAAATGCGTGCGCGTCTCAGGTACGTTGCTGCCCGGTCTTTGCGCACGGCAAGGACGCACCGGCTTCTCTTGTTGACCATTAAAAGGAAAAATCGTGACTAATCCCTATGGCGGCCCGCCCTCGGGGCCCAACCCGCAGCAGCCGTACGGCCAGCAGCCGGGCGGATACGGTCCGCCGTCGGGCCCGATGCCGCAGCAGCCCTACGGTCAGCCCGACCCGTACGGTCAGGCGAACCCCTACGCGCCGCAGCCCGGCATGGGTGGTGCGCCGCCGAACAACAACATCGGCTGGGGCATCGGTTCGATCTTCCTGTGCTGGCCCTTCGCGATCCCGTCCCTGATCAAGGCCACCTCGGTGCAGAACCTGTGGGCCCAAGGCCAGTACGCGCAGGCCCAGGCGGCCGCGGACGACGCCAAGAAGTGGGGCAAGATCGGGATCATCGCCGGTGCCGCCTGGTGGGTCCTGATCATCCTGATCTACGTGATCTTCTTCGTGATCATCGCCGCCTCGGTGAGCTCCTCCTCCTACTGAGTCCGACTGATCAAAATCGTGTGGTTGCGGCCGGCCGGGCGCTGGCCGCAACGGCATGCTCGAGTCCCCAGGTGAGGCCATGACCGAACCGTCCGACCTCCCCGGCCTGCCGGCGCAGCAGCCGCCAACGCCACCGCCGCCGCCTCAGCCGGGGCCGGGACCCTACGCGGCGCAGTTTGGATACGCCCCGGTGCCCGTGAACAACAACCTGGGGTGGGCCATCGGCGGCATCCTCGTGTGCTGGCCCTTCGGGATCCCGGCGCTGATCAAATCGCTGGCGGTCAACTCGTTGTGGGCCCAGGGCCAGTTCGGCCAGGCTCAGCTGGCCGCGGACGAAGCCAAGAAGTGGGGCAAGATCGGCATCATCGTGGGTGCCAGCGCCTACGGACTGCTGATCCTCGCCTACGTCGTCTTCTTCATCGTGTACGCCGTCCTCATCGGCAGTCTGGTAGCAACGACGCGATGACCGCGACGCGGCTGCGCGCCATGCTGTTCCCGGTGGCGACGGTGCTCGTCGGCTGCGCGGCGGCCGGTGTTGTGCTGGCCGCCGATCCGACGTCCGACGCGGGTTTCCCGCTGCCGCCGTGCCCGGTCAAGTGGCTGACCGGGCTCGACTGCCCCGGCTGCGGCGCGACGCGCATGTTCTACAGCCTGCTGCACGGTGACGTGTCGTCGGCGCTGCACTACAACGCGGCGCTGATCGCGTTCATCCCGTTCTTCCTGTGGACCTGGGGCGCTTGGGTGCTGGGCCGCTGGCAGGGGCGGCGCATCCCGACCTGGGAGCAGTGGCGTTGGTCCCCGATGGTGGGGCTGGTCCTGATCGCCGTCTGGGCAGTGATCAGGAACCTGCCGTTCCCGCCGTTCACAGCGCTCTACGTCTAGTCATCGAACGAGCTCTGCAGACCGCTGCCGAGTACACCGGTCGCGGCCAGGATCATGAAGGTGATGAACAGCACCCAGAGCGCGGGCACGACCCACCCGACGATGATGCCCGTCAGCGCCATGGCGCGGTTGGTGTAGGCCTGCGGATTCCGATTGATCTCGCGCATTGAGACGTGGCCCAGGATCGCACCGACCGGCCCGATGAGGATCGCGCCGTAGCAGGTGAAGATCGCCGCCAGCGAAACGCACATCGAGGCGATGGCCATGCCGTTGTTGCGCGGCATCATCGGATAACCCGGCCCGACGACGATCGGTACCTGCTGCTGGTACGGGTTCTGCGGGTCGTGCGGGTAGGTCATCTCTTCCTCTCAGCGATTGACGGCACACCTGGGACGTTCCAGGACGCGAGCCGGATCCCTCGAATCTCCGCCTTCGCGGCGGGGAACCCGCACGAAGGTGCGACGATGGGGAGGTGAGCCTCTACCGGGATACCGCGGTCGTGCTGCGGGTGCAGAAGCTGGGCGAGGCAGACCGGATCATAACCCTGCTCACCCGGCGGTACGGGAAAGTCAGGGCTGTTGCCAAAGGCGTGCGCCGGACGACGTCGCGCTTCGGCGCGCGGGTCGAGCCGTTCTGCCACGTCGACGTGCAGCTCTACACCGGTCGTACGCTCGACGTGATCACCCAGGTGCAGACCGTGGACGCGTTCGGCGTGCACATCGTCGATGACTACCAGCGCTACACCGCGGCTTGCGCCGTGCTGGAGACCGTCGACCGGCTGGCCGCCGAGGAAGGCGAGCCGGTGTTGCGGCTCTACCTGCTCGCCATCGGCGCGCTGCGTGCGCTGGCCGGGCGGGAACGTGATCCCTCGCAGGTGCTGGACGCCTTCTTGCTCCGCGCGATGTCCTTCGCGGGCTGGGCGCCGGCGCTCGCCGAGTGCGCGCGCTGCGGTGAAGTGGGCCCGCACGCCGCGTTCAACGTGCAGGCCGGCGGCGCGGTGTGCGTCCGGTGCCGGCCGGCCGGTTCGGTGCGGCCCTCGGTGCAAACCTTGCCGCTGATGGAATGCCTGCTGCACGGTGACTGGCCGTCCGCGGAGACCGCCTCGAACTCGGTCCGCAGGGAGGCCAGCGGCCTGATCGCGGCGCACCTGCAGTGGCACATGGAACGGCAGTTGCGGTCGTTGCCGCTGGTCGAGCGGACGGTGCCGGAGCTGATCCAGGAGCGCGCGGCCGATGCCGCGCTGGTCGCCGCCGCCGACGACGGGCGCTGAACCGATGACCGACCGGGGCGAGGACAATGAGCACGCACGCCCAGCAGTCCGAAGGAGAACCCAGTTATGTTGCGACGCCGTGGGCGGGGCAAGGACGACCTGACCGTGCGGACGCCGGAATCGCACGCCTCCGGCGCGAAGCCGCCGGCGTTGCCACCGGAATTCGTGCCCAAGCACGTCGCTATCGTGATGGACGGCAACGGTCGCTGGGCCAACGAGCGCGGGCTGCCGCGCATCGAGGGGCACAAGCGCGGCGAGGCGGTCGTGCTGGAGCTGGCCAGGGGCGCGATCGAGATAGGCGTCAAGTGGCTGTCGCTGTACGCCTTCTCCACCGAGAACTGGAAGCGCAGCCCGGACGAGGTCCGGTTCCTGATGGGGTTCAACCGCGATGTGATCCGGCGACGCGTCGACGAACTCGACGAGATGGGCGTGCGGGTGCGCTGGGCGGGCCGCAAGCCGCGGCTGTGGCGCAGCGTGGTGAACGAGCTGCAGGCCGCGGAGGTCCGCACCCAGCACAACGAGGTCATGAACCTGACCATGTGCGTCAACTACGGCGGCCGGGCCGAGATCGGCGATGCCGCGCGAGAGATCGCCAAGTTGGCGGCGGCGGGCCAGATCAACCCGGACCGGGTGGACGAGCGCACCGTCGCCCGCTACCTGTACCAGCCGGAGATGCCGGACGTGGACCTGTTCATCCGGCCGTCAGGTGAGCAGCGAACCTCGAACTTCATGCTCTGGCAGTCCGCCTACGCGGAGCTCGTCTTCCAGGACACCCTGTTCCCCGACGTGGACCGCCGGCACCTGTGGAACGCGTGCGAGGTGTACGCGCGCCGGGACCGGCGGTTCGGCGCAGCCATCGATAGGGCGGCGGCCGGTGCGCCCGCCGATGTCGCCCGGGAGGGCAATTGATGACCCAGGAAGCCGCAGCCACCGCCCGGTTGTTGACCTCAGCGAAGGAAGCGCTGGAGAACTACCACGACGTGCACGTCGACGACGACGGCGCGCTCACCTTCCGACACTCCGACGTACCGTGCGCAGTGCAAGCGATGCAGCTCGCCGAGGGGCTGACGGTGCTGAGCCTGACCTGCGTGGTCGCCTGGGACCTGCCGCCCACCGACGAGCTCGCGCAGTCTGTCGCGGAACGCGCGGGCCAGGGACTGTTCGGCACGCTCGGGGTGGTCCGCACCGAGCGCGGCATGGACGTGACCCTGCGCTACGCCTTCCCGGCGGAGGGGATGGCGGCGACGCCGCTGGGCACCCTGCTGATGCTGGTAGTCGCGACGGCGTCCCAACTGCGCACCGAGCTGCTGACCGAATCCGAGGGCACCACCAACTAGCCCACGGACCGGGGTTGGGCCGCAATTTTAATGGGCATCGGGTCTTCGATTCCCATTAAAATTGCGGGTCGTCGCGGAGCCGAGGGACGCGTCGGCGTGTCGGTCCGGCGGCAAGCACGCCGCTTGAGCAGGGGCGATGGTGTCGGTGCCGGGATTCGCGGGGGTGGTTTCGCCCCCTAGTGCGAACGATTATCAGTTCGAACTGGCACGATGGCCCGGTGATCGAGATCGCCGACCCGCCGCGCACGCGGCGCCCCATCATCACCTCGTTGGAGGTGCTCTGCGGCCTGCTGGTCGTTGCGGCGCTGTTCCAGCAGCAGCTGAGCGCACTGCTCGACGTCCCCGCGCTCCGCACCGGCTCGACGGTGTTCGTCGCCGTCTGCGTGCAAGCCATGCCGTTCCTGGTGCTCGGCGTGCTGATCAGCGGGTTGATCGCGGCGTTCGTCCCGCCGGAGGCGCTGCGGCGGTTGCTGCCCGCCAACCCCGCCGCCGCGGTGCCGGTGGCTGGTGTCGCGGGCGTGGCCTTGCCCGGCTGCGAGTGCGCTTCGGTACCGGTGGCGCGGCGGTTGATGCAGCAGGGCGTCGCACCGGCCGCGGCGCTCGCCTTCCTGCTGGCCGCTCCGGCGGTGAATCCGATCGTCCTGGTATCCACTGCGGTCGCCTTCCCGGACGAGCCGCTGATGGTGGTGGCGCGGTTTGTCGGGTCACTGCTGACGGCGTGCGTGATGGGCTGGCTCTGGGCCCGGCGCGGCAAGGTGGAATGGCTTGCCGAGCGGGCGCTGCAGCGGGTCGAGGGGCACCGCGGATCCGGCAGCCGGTGGGTGGTGTTAGCCGAGTCCGCTCGGCACGATCTGGTCGAGGCGGGCGGGTTCCTGGTGCTCGGCGGCCTGACGTCCGCAGTGTTCAACGTCCTCGTGCCCGCGGCCTGGCTGGAGTCGCTCGGCGGTCAGCTGGTGGTGGGTGTGCTGGTCATGGCGGTGCTCGCGGTGGTCCTGGCGCTGTGCAGCGAGGCCGACGCGTTCGTGGTGGCTTCGATGCCGGGCCTGCCGTTGATCCCGAAGCTGGTGTTCCTGGTCGTCGGGCCTGCCGTGGACCTCAAGCTGATCGCACTGCAGTCCGGTGCCTTCGGCCGCCGCTTCGCCGCCCGGTTCGCACCCGCCACATTCGTGGTCGCCATCGGCTGCGCGGTCGCCGTCGGCACCCTGCTGCTGGGAGGTTCGTGATGCGCCGGGAAACGCAGAACCTGCTGCTGTTGCTGTTGGGCGGCGCGCTGCTCAAGATCGCTTTGGGCGGCAGCTACCTCCGCTACGTCAAGCCCACCCTGTTCCCGTGGCTGGTAGTCGCGGGGATGGTCGTGATCGCGCTGTCGGCGTTCGCGATCGTCCGCGACGTCCGGGACGGTCGGCCCGGGCTGCACGAGCACAACTCGCGGAGTCCCTGGATGCTGCTGCTGCCGGTGTTCGCGATCTTCCTGATCGCCCCGCCCGCTCTCGGCTCCGACTCGGTGACCCGCGACCGGATGGTGGCGCCGGCTGCGCCGAAGGAATCCCTGTTTCCGAGCCTGCCGCCCGAACAGGCACCGCTGCTGAGCATGTCGGAGTTCGTCACCCGCGTCATCTGGGACGACAGCGGGGCGCTGAACGGCCGGGAGGTGCGCCTCCAGGGCTTCGTCGTGCATCCGACACCGGCAACGACGCAGCTCGCGAAGATGCGCATCAGTTGCTGCGCCGCGGACGCGGCCCCGGTGAAGGTCGACCTCGCGGCCGCCGCGCAAGCGGCGGAGCTCCCGGCGGACACCTGGATCGAGGTGACGGGCAAGCTGCGACCGGGAACGGCCACGGAAGCCAACGACTACGTCCCGACGCTGGAGACGACGCTGATCCGCCCGATCCCGCCCCCGCAAGACACCTACGAATACTGACCAGGCCATGTCTCGTAGACCCTGCTGGCTAATTCCGCGAGGGGCTGGTTTCACCGCGGAAGTGGTTCTGCCTCGCCAACCGGTGTGCGGTGGACGGCCTATTCGCTTCGGTAGACGACACGAACGGTCCGTCCGCTTCACGCCCGCACCTTCCCAAACAGCCCCACACCGCGCCGAAATTAACCAGCAGGGCCCTTCCTCGTAGGCCATCCGAGCTGGTGGTCTGGTCGTTGTTTTGAAGCGGCGCAGCCGCTTACCCCACCCTCGTGGCTCGCACCGCCGCGGGTCTTCTCACGAGGACGGCCCCGATGCTGCGGTCATGCACAAGTCAGGGGTCTCGGAGTCGAGAAGGCGTCCGAGGTTGCGCTACCGGCGCCGCGACGCAAGATCGAGTCTGGGATCCCAAACATCAGAAGCCCCGGGCGGTGCAGTCCGGGCAAGTGCCGATGATCTCCACCGTGTGGCTGACGTCGGAGAAGCCGTGTTCCTGGCCGATCCGCTCGGCCCAGTTCTCCACCGGTGGGTCGGCCACCTCCACGGTCCGGCCGCAGTGCCGGCACACCAGGTGATGGTGGTGGTGGCTGGAGCACCGCCGGTACACCGCCTCGCCGGAAGGGGTGCGCAGCACGTCGACCTCGCCCGCGTCGGCCAGGGTTTGCAGCGTGCGGTACACCGTGGTCAGGCCGATGCCCTCGCCCTGCCGCCGCAGCTCCTCGTGCAGTTCCTGGGCGGAGCGGAAGTCATCGACCTGGTCAAGCAGGTTCGACACAGCCGCTCGCTGCTTGGTGGCCCGCAGTCCCGGTACGCCGACCGTGGGACCCTCGCCGGTGGTCACGCTGTCTCCGTCTCCTGTTGGGATGCGATGGGACGTGGTGCCGGACCGCGCGACCGGGTGCCGGAGATCTCCTCCGCGTGCGCGGCGGCATCCACCACGATATGCGCCAGGTGCTCGTCCACGAGCCGGTAGACGACCTCCCGGCCGTGCCGCTCGCCGTAAACGACCCCGGCGGATTTCAGCACCCGCAGGTGCTGGCTGATCAGCGGCTGGGCGACGCCGAGCGCGTCGACCAGCTCGTGCACGCAGCGTTCCGCCTCCCGCAACTGCAGGACGATCGCGATGCGCACCGGTGCGGCCAGCGCCCGCAGCAGCTCTCCGGCCTCGACCAGGATCCGCTGGTCCCGCAGTGGGACGGGGCGCGCTGCGCGCTCTGGCGAGTGCACGTGGTCGGCGGTGCTGTCCAGGGCGGGGCCCGCAGTCGACCGGGCCGGCTCGGAATCCGGGCTGACGGCGGGCATCGTTTCCTTTCCGGCGAGCCTCGACGCGGGTTCGCCTGACTGCGGTTGCGTCGGCCGCGCACCGCCCGAACGGCGGCCTGCGGGCGGGGACGCTGCACGCACCCCATCCTACGGGTACGTCCCACCTGACCTGTCACATCAATACCGCACGCCCGGTCGATGGCTTCGCGCCACCCGATGGCCAGCCCGGGCGAACGTCACCCGGTCCGGGATCGGTACGCTGGGAAACTCCAGCCCGACCAGCTGGTTCGACGTACATCCAGTGATGATTCCGGAGTGAACGTGCCCGCCGACCAGATCGACACGATCGTCAATCTCTGCAAGCGCCGTGGTTTCGTCTACCCGTCCGGCGAAATCTACGGTGGTACGCGGTCGGCCTGGGACTACGGACCGCTCGGCGTCGAGCTAAAGGACAACATCAAGCGCCAGTGGTGGAAGTCGATGGTGCAGGGCCGCGACGACGTCGTCGGCCTGGACTCGTCGGTGATCCTGCCCCGTCCGGTCTGGGAGGCCTCCGGGCACGTCACCGCGTTCCACGACCCGCTAGTGGAGTGCACCTCCTGCCACCACCGCTTCCGCGCCGACCAGCTCGCGGAGGAGTACGCCGAGCGCACCGGCAAGGAGATCGCCGAGGACGACCTCTCCGACGTCCCGTGCCCGAACTGCGGAACCCGCGGCCAGTACACCGACCCGCGCGAGTTCAACATGATGCTCAAGACCTTCCTCGGCCCGGTGGAAAGCGAGGAGGGGATGCATTACCTGCGGCCGGAGACCGCGCAGGGCATCTTCGTCAACTTCGCGAACGTGATGACCACCGCGCGTAAGAAGCCGCCGTTTGGCATCGGTCAGGTCGGCAAGTCGTTCCGCAACGAGATCACGCCCGGCAACTTCATCTTCCGGACCCGCGAGTTCGAGCAGATGGAGATGGAATTCTTCGTTGAGCCCGGCGAGGACGAGCAGTGGCACCAGTACTGGATCGACGAACGCACCCGCTGGTACACGGACCTGGGCATCGCCCCGGAGAACCTGCGCACCTACGAGCACCCCAAGGAAAAGCTCTCGCACTACGCGAAGCGCACCGTCGACATCGAGTACCGGTTCCGGTTCGGCGGCCAGGAGTGGGGTGAGCTGGAAGGCATCGCCAACCGCACCGACTTCGACCTCACCACGCACTCGAATCACTCGGGCGTGGACCTGTCGTACTTCGACCAGGCCAGCAACTCCCGGTACCGGCCGTACGTGATCGAGCCGGCCGCGGGCGTGGGGCGGCCGATGATGGCATTCCTGATCGACGCCTACCACGAGGACGAGGCGCCGAACGCCAAGGGCGGCGTGGACAAGCGCGTCGTGCTGAAGCTGGACCGCCGGTTGGCGCCGGTGAAGGTGGCGGTGCTGCCGTTGTCGCGCAACGCCGAGCTGTCGCCGAAGGCCCGCGATATCGCAGCGCAGCTGCGCCGCAACTGGAACGTCGACTTCGACGACGCCGGTGCGATCGGGCGCCGCTACCGGCGGCAGGACGAGATCGGCACGCCCTTCTGCGTAACGGTCGACTTCGACTCGTTGTCCGACCACGCGGTCACCGTCCGCGAGCGCGACACCATGTCCCAGGAGAGGGTGGCGATCGACAAGTTGGAGGAGTACCTGGCGGTCCGCCTGCTCGGCTGCTGAGCTTGGTGCGCCGGGTTCGGGCCGGCGGCGTCCTCGGACGTCGTCGGCCCGACGTCTGGGAGCGGTTGAGAAGGCTGGTGCTTCCGGACCTGTCGAACCGCCGGTGGTGCCGGCCCCGGATCGGCGTAGGCGGTCCCCGACGATCTGCGAGGATGCCAACGTGAGCCCTCATCGAGCCGCCCATCGGCGCCGACCCGCCAGTCGGCTGCTGGGGCGCGCGGTGGTCGGTGCCCTACTGGTGGTGCTGCTGGTGATCGGCGGCACCGCGTTCCGCGTGTGGCAGGTGGCCCGCGCCGACGACCGGCGGCCGGTCGACATCGTGATCGTGCTCGGTGCCGCCCAATACCACGGCAAACCCTCGGACGTGCTGGCCGCCAGGCTCGGCCAGGCCCTGAAGCTCTACAAGGACGGCCTGACCAAGTACATCGTCACGGTCGGCGGCCGGTTGCCTGGTGACGCCTACACCGAGGCGCAGGCTGGCAAGAAGTGGTTGATGGGCAACGGGGTTCCCTCTGGGAAGATCGTGGACGTCGATGTCGGCAGCGACACGCTGGGCAGCCTCCAGGCCGTCGCCGAGCTGTCCCAGCAGCGCGGTTGGACGAGTGCGCTGATCGTGAGCGACCCCTGGCATTCGCTGCGGGCGCGGACGATGGCCAGCGATTTCGGGCTCACGGCGTGGGCGTCCCCGGCCCGGTCCGGTCCTGTGGTGCAGACCCGCGAGGTCCAGTTCAAATACATCGTCCGGGAAACCGGCGCACTCATGTACTACCGCTTGACGCACGCCCCGTCCGAGATCTCCGGCGACGGGCTGGGCTGAGGCGCGGCTGCGACAGGCCCCGTTGCGCTGCGGCGATGTGTCGGGTTCTAGCCGTAATCTGAGCGCGATGAGCTCCGGAGACCCGACGGGCGCGATGCCCGGCTACGACGCGCACGACCTTCGGCGGCTGCTGCCCGAGCCGCCGAAGGTCGCGGTGCCCGTCGGCGCCCGTTCCGACGACCGGAGTCCGTTCGCGCGGGACCGGTCGCGAGTGCTGCATTCGGCGGCGTTGCGCCGGTTGGCTGGGAAAACACAGGTCGTGGGCCCGGAAGAGGGCGATGTGCCGCGCACCCGGCTGACCCATTCGCTGGAGGTCGCGCAGATCGGGCGGGGTATCGCCGCCGCGTTGGGCGCCGATCCGGATCTGGTGGACACCGCCGGGCTCGCGCACGACATCGGGCACCCGCCGTTCGGGCACAACGGCGAGCGGGCGCTAAACGACCTGGCCGGCGACTGCGGCGGTTTCGAGGGCAATGCGCAGACCCTGCGCATCCTCACCAGGTTGGAGCCGAAGTTGGCCGAATCAGGTGACGTCGGCCGCGGCCTGAACCTGACCCGCGCGTGCCTGGACGCGGCGACGAAGTACCCGTGGCCGAAGCGCCCGGGCCAGGCCAAGTTCGGGGTCTACTCGGACGACCTGGCGGTGTTCGAGTGGCTGCGCGAAGCCGCGCCACCGGCGCGCCGGTGCCTGGAAGCCCAGATCATGGACTGGTCCGACGACGTGGCCTACTCGGTGCACGACGTTGAGGACGGGGTGCTGTCGGGGCGGATCTCGCTGCGCTCGCTGACCAGCGGCGATGAGCGGGCGGAGATCGTCCGGATGGCGGCCAAGCAATTCTGGGGCGACGGTTCGGGGGATACCGCCGGGCTGCTCGAACACGCGGCGTCGGAGCTGGTGCGGTGGCCGGTGGTGGCCGCGGTGCTGGACTACGACGGCACGTTCCGTGCGCAGGTCGCGCTGAAGCGGCTCACCAGCGAACTGGTCGGGCGGTTCGTGGCCGCGGCGGTGACCGGGACGGCCGACAGCTTCGGGCCCGGACCGCTGACCAGGTACCGCGCGGAGCTGGTCGTACCCGAACCGGTGGTGGCCGAGGTCGCGGTGCTCAAGGCCGTCGCGCTGCGGTACGTGATGAGCGATCCGCAGCGGTTGCGGATGCAGGAGCGGCAGCGGGCGCTGCTGGCTGAGCTGGTGTGGGCGTTGTCTGAGCAGGCCCCGGATTCGCTGGACCCGGCGATGGCCTCGGCCTGGCGCCGGGCGGGCAACGACGCGGCCCGGCTGCGCGTCGTGCTGGACCAGGTTTCGTCGTTGACGGACGCGCAGGCGATCGGCTGGCATCGAAAGCATGTACGGAACGTGGCGAATCCGATGTGACATTAATCCGAAGGGGAGAGTTGATCTGGTATTTTACCGCAGAATCCTTACTCAGAGTGTTAATCGGCGGGTCCCGACCGCCGACAGCACGGCCCCCGATCCCCGTCCGGCTGTCCGATGTCGAGACAGCCCGCGGCCCGGCCCCGAAGCCCCGGGTCGCAAGGAGACCCCGATGCGCAACCGGCACTACATCCAGAAGCTCGTCGTCGGCGGCGAGCCGTACGTGAACACCGACAACCTGGCCGACTGGGTCCGGGACCTGCGATGGCAGGACCCGGCGGCCCAGCAAGCGGCCGACTACATCGCCCAGGAGCTCCGCCTGATGGGCCTCTCCGACATCGAGGAATCCATCCGCTAGGAGCCAGTTCCAGCTCGTTGCGCGTGGCGGTGCGGTTGCAACGGCGCCTGGGAGCTCACGCCGACGCCTGCGCTCCCGGGCGGCGATTTCGCGCGAGGATGGCCGCCCGCCCCACTTCGGGCGCAACACCATTCGCCCTGCACGGTGCCCGGGTGGGCGAGAATCCGCCAGCGCCGTTGCGAGCGGTATGGGCCGCTCGGCTGGCAGACTCGGGATCAGCCCGAGCCAGCCGACACGGAACGGAGCCCAGCGGCCGTGAGCGAACACCTCGATTTCAGCCTGTCCCTGCACCGGCAGCTCGCTCCGCCGGCAGACGCCCCGTTCTGCTGGTCGCCGTACTCGGTGGCCAGCGCACTCGGCCTAGCCGCGACCGCGACCAACGGTCAAACCAGGGACGAGCTGGTCTCCGCGCTGCGGGACGACCCGGCCGGGCTGCTGAAACTGCTCAGCGGCGCCGCCGAGCTCTCCGCCGGTGGAGCCGCCGAGCCACCCGTCCTGGCGGTGGCGAACACGCTGTGGACGCACGCGGATCTCCCGGTCGAGCGGTCCTACCTGTCCACGCTGGAGGACTGGCCCGGCAGCGCGGTGCGCAACGCGCCATTCCGGGCGGCTCCGGAGGAGGCCCGGCAGCTGATCAACGCGGACGTCGCGGAGACGACGCGTCAGCTGATCCCCGAGCTGCTGCCCGCCGGTTCGGTCGACCCGGAAACGGTCGCGGCCCTGGTCAACGCCCTTTACCTGAAGGTTTCGTGGCGGGAGGCCTTCGACGAGAAAGCCACCGGTCGGCGGCCGTTCCACGCCCCGGCTGGCGACCGCGAAGTTCAGACCATGCACGCCACCCGCCGCCTCGGCTACGCCGCAGCGGAAGGTTGGCAGGTTGTCAGCCTGCCCGCAGCAGGTGGTGTCGAGGCCGTGGTGCTGCTGCCGGACGCCGACCTGGCCACGTCCGAACCAGACCTCGACGCGGCACGGCTGGGCAGTCTGCTTGCCGCCATCGAGCAGCAGCGGGTGGAGCTGTTCCTGCCGAAGTTCGACGTCACCGGGGACGCCGAGCTGAGCAGCCCGCTCGGCGCGCTCGGGGTGCGCGCGCTGTTCACCCCAGCAGCGGACTTCTCGCCACTGACGGATCAGCCCCTGCGCGTTTCGATGATCATGCACCAATCGGTGCTGGAAATTGACGAGAGCGGCCTCGAAGGCGCAGCGGCGACGGCGATGATGATGCGGCTGACCGCGATCGTCCGGGAGCCGGACCCGATCCGCGTCGAAATCGACCGGCCCTTCCTATTCCTGGTGCGCCACAAGACCACCGGAGCCCTCTACTTCCTGGCCCGAGTCACCGACCCCAGCTGAGCCGGCGGCCTGCTTAAGAACCGCAGGTAGAAGTCTGTGAGCGCGTTGGGGCTGTAGGGGCAGCTGGAGAACGGTTCTGCCTCGAGGTTTCGGTGGCGATCGCGACGGGAGCGGGCTCGTTCCGCCTCGCCAACCGATGGAAGCGAACGGACTGTCCACCATTCGTAGGCGGCATGAACGGTCCATTCGCTTCAACCATCACGCCCAAACAGGCGCTACCGCTGCCAACAGCGCTCACGGGTTCAGGACAGGCGGGGCCCTGTTCTCACCAGGGGACGCGGGTGAGTTTGTCCGGGTTGACGATGTCGAAGATCTGCGCCGGGCGGCCGTCGCGCACCGCCATGCTGAACACGCGGGGTGCCGCCTTGCGGTCCTCGGAGCCGCTGAACACGACCCCCAGGTCACCGTTGACCAGCACCGGCCGGATGTTCTCGACCAGCCCGTCGCCGTACTTCTCCATGAGCCCAACGATGAACCGGGCGACCTTGTCGACACCCACCACCGGGCGGCGCGCGGTGAGGGCCTTGCCGCCACCGTCGCCGTAGACCGCTGCCGCCGGGTGCAGCACCCGGGTGATCGCGCCGATGTCCTTGGAAGCCACCGCGGTGAGGAAGTCCTCCAGCGCCCGTTGCTGCTCGGGCAGCGGCACACGCTGCGGCGGTTCCGCATCGGCCATTGCCCGCCGCGCCCGCGACGCGTACTGCCGCGCCGCCGCGACGCTGCATTTCAGCATCTCGGCGATCTCGGCGAACGGCACGTCGAACCCGTCGTGCAGCACGAACGCCAACCGCTGGTCCGGGGGCAGTTCGTGCAGCACCCGCAGCGCGGCCATCCGCAGGTCGTCGCGGCCCGCGATGATGTCGCCCGGATCCTCGTCGAGAGAGGTCACCAGCGGTTCCGGCAGCCACGGCCCGACGTACTGCTCGCGTCGGACGGCGGCCGAACGCATCCGGTCCAGGCACAGTCGGCTGACCACGGTGGTCAGCCAGCCGCCCAGGTCGCGGATGCTCTCGCGGTCGGTCGCCGCCAGCCGCAGCCAGGAGTCCTGGACTGCGTCCTCGGCGTCGGCGAGGCGGCCGGTGAGCCGGTAGCCGATGCCGATCAACCGGTTGCGGTGCTGGTCGAATTCTTCGGCGAGGGTGATGTTCGTGGCCGACACAGCCGCGATTCTGCCGCACCGGCAAGCCACCTCGACCGTGACGATCACAATGCCCCTAGACTGGGTGCGTGGCAGGCAGGATCCGGGAAAGCGACATCGCCGAAGTGCGCGATCGCAACCGGATCGACGATCTGGTCGGCGAATACGTCGCCCTGCGCAACGCCGGTGGCGGCGCGCAGAAGGGTCTGTGCCCGTTCCACGACGAGAAGACGCCGTCGTTCAACGTCCGACCCAGCCACGGCACTTTCCACTGCTTCGGCTGTGGCGAGGGCGGCGACGTCATCGCCTTCCTGATGAAGATCGAGCACCTCGGCTTCGTCGAGTCCGTCGAGCGGCTGGCCGACCGGGTTGGTCTCCAACTGCAGTACGAGGGCGGTACCCCGGGGCCGAAGCGGGACCGCGGCACGCGCGCCCGGATGGTTGAAGCGCACCGCATCGCTGCCGAGTTCTACGCCGAGCAGCTCCGCTCACCGGAAGCGCTGAAGGCCCGGGAATACCTGGCGCAGCGCGGTTTCGACGAGGCGGTGGCCGAGCGCTTCGGCTGCGGCTTCGCCCCGGCCGGTTGGGACAAGCTCACCAAGATCCTGCTGATGAAGGGGTTCGAGCTCGACGAGCTGATCAAGTGTGGCCTGTCCAAGGAGGGGCGCCGCGGCCCAATCGACCGGTTCCACCGGCGCCTGCTGTGGCCGTTGAAGGACCTCAGCAGCGACGTGGTCGGATTCGGCGCGCGGCGGATCTTCGACGACGACCCGATCGAGGCCAAGTACGTCAACACCTCGGCCACCCCGATCTTCAACAAGTCCCAGGTGCTCTTCGGTATCGACCTGGCCAAGCGGGAAATCGCCAAGCGCCGCCAGGCGGTGGTGGTCGAGGGCTACACCGACGTGATGGCGATGCACCTGGCCGGAGTGCCGACGGCGGTGGCCTCCTGCGGTACGGCGTTCGGCGACGACCACATCTCCGTGCTGCGGCGCCTGATGATGGACGACGACGCGTTCCGCGGCGAGGTCATCTTCACCTTCGACGGCGACGAGGCCGGCCAGAAGGCGGCGCTGAAGGCGTTCGACGGCGAGCAGCAGTTCGCCGGCCAGACCTATGTGGCGATCACCCCAGATGGTATGGACCCGTGCGAGCTGCGGGAGACCAAGGGCGACGCGGCGGTGCGCGACCTGGTCGCCCGCCGTCGGCCGCTGTTCGAGTTCGCCATTCGCAGCCTGCTCACCGAGTACGACCTGGACTCCGTCGATGGCCGGGTCGCGGCGCTGAAGCGCACGGTGCCGCTGATCGCCCAGATCAAGGACCCGGCCAGCCGGGACGGCTACGCCGCCAAGCTGGCCTGGTGGGCGGGCTGGAACGACGAGAACCAGGTGGTCCGCCGGGTGCGGCAGAGCTCCGGCGCCCCCACCCGTTCGTCGCGGCGCCGCCCGCGGCAGGACCACTCGCAGCAGTCGCTGGGCATGGAGATCGACCTGCCGAAGCGCCCGCCCCGCCACGACCCGCGCTTCCTGCAGCGGGAGGCGTTGAAGGCGGCGCTGCAGGTGCCTGCGCTGGCGGGCCCGCTGTACGATTCGCTGCCCGAGGAAGCGTTCACCGAGCCCGCTTACGCCGAGCTGCACCGGGCTCTGCTGGCAGCAGGAGGCACCGTGTCCGGCCTGTCCGGCGCGGCGTTCGTGGATGCGGTGTCGCAGCATTCCGAGAGCCAGGTAGCGCGGCACCTGCTCACCGAGCTTTCGGTGGAGCAGTTGGAGAACCAGTCGGAGGAGGACCCGCGCTACGTCGCGGCCTTGATCGCCCGGTTGCAGGAGCGGCTGGTAAGTAGGCAGATCGCGGACATCAAGTCCAGGGTGCAGCGGATGTCGCCGTTGGAAGACGCCGAGGAGTACAACGCGCTGTTCGGCGACATGGTGGCGTTGGAGGGCTACCGCAAGGCTCTGCTGGACCAGGCGATGGGGACGCTGTGATCGCCTGGCTGCGGCGGTTGGTCGCGCGGCTGAGCGGCACGGCCGAGGTGCCGGCGGAGTTCCCCGGCTCGCTGGAAGCCGAGGAGTACGTGCTGGCGGTGGCGAAGACGGCCGACGGAGCGCTGGTCGCCACGCACCTGGGGTTGTGGTTGCCGGAAGGTCGCCGCCTCGGCTGGCACCTGCTCAGCAAGGCGACCTGGAAGAACGGCGCGCTCACCGTGATCGAGGCCGAGGAAGCCGGTTCGGCGGGCGGAGCGGTGCTGCTTCGCGACCAGCCGGGGCGTCGGCTCGAACTGACCGAACCGGGGCGGCTGCCCGATGTCGTGCACGAGCGCGTCAACCAGTCCATCCGCTCCCGCCACCACCGAGACCTGCCCGGCGGGGGAGCGTGGTTCGTGCAGCGCAAGGTGCCTGGCGAGGACGGGATCGTGCTGCAGGTCCGGGCCGACCGGGACGCGGACGAGGCGGCGGTGGCCGAGTTCGCCGCGACCGTCGCCGAGCGCCTGCGGGAGGCGAAAGGCCCGGAGCCGGACTGATTTCCGCTCGACGCCGCCGAAGCGCCGGATATACAGTACGAACGTACTGTTTATGGAGGTGTGGACGTGTGGGACCCGCAGAAGTACCTGTCGTTCAGTTACCAGCGTGACCGCCCGGCCCACGACCTGATGGCCAGGGTCGGTGCGACCGGGGCCCGCCGCGTCGTGGATCTCGGCTGCGGCGCGGGGAACCTGACCTCGTTGCTGACCGATCGGTGGCCCGAGGCAGCGGTCGAGGCCGCGGATGTGTCACCGGAGATGGTCGCGGCGGCCCAGGCCCGCGGGGTGGCTGCGAGGCACGAGGATGTCCGGGACTGGAAACCGTTGCCGGACACTGATGTCGTGCTGTGCAACGCGGTCCTGCAATGGGTGCCGGAGCACCCGCAGCTGCTGCAGCGCTGGCTGCCCCAGCTGCCCGCCGGGGCGTGGTTCGCCTTCCAGGTGCCGGGCAACTTCGAATCGCCGTCCTATGTGGCGATCCGGGAACTGGTCGCGGAGTCGCGCTGGCGAGACCGGGTTGGCGAGGTGCTGCGAGCCGACGCCGTGCTGTCCCCGATCGGCTACGCGAACGTGCTCGCCGACCTCGGCGCGGAGGTGGACGCCTGGGAGACGACGTACGTCCACGCGCTGAGCGGCGCCGAGCCGGTGCTGGAGTGGGTCACGGGCACGGCGCTGCGCCCGGTCCGGGCGTCGTTGGACGACGCGGAGTGGGCGGAATTCCGCGCGGAGCTGGCCCCTCGCCTGGCGGCGGCGTACCCGCGACGACCCGACGGTACGACCTGGTTCCCGTTCCGCCGCATCTTCGTCGTGGCCCACCGTCGCTGACCAGCGGGTTCATCACCTGGATCAACAACAGGGGGGCCCGGTGAGGCGGCCTGAGAGTATGGGCTACAGTAGTTCTTGTCAGCGCGACGAAGGCTGATGAGAACGAAATATTCCTCCGTAGCTCAATTGGCAGAGCATTCGGCTGTTAACCGAAGGGTTACTGGTTCGAGTCCAGTCGGGGGAGCAAAAGCCCAGGTCAACGACCTGGGCTTCTTCTTTTTGAGACCGGTTTCAAGATCGAAGATCCTAAAATGGTCCGTTCTCAACCCACGCTGTTGGTGCCGCGGAACGCCTGCCTAATGGTCGGTGATCGTCGTAGTCCTCGTTGTGAACTGCTTGGCAGTGGACGGTGACCGCACCTCGTCCGTTGATGCGTTTCGGACGGCAGGCCGGCTGCGAGTAGCTCGTAGCACTGGTATTCGCTCACTAGGCCACCATCCCTTTTGCAGCCCTGTCGGATAGGGTTGTGACCTCTCGGTCCCGGTGGGTGCATGGCCTGTGTCGCGTGCCGCTTGA
>NZ_JBSFLZ010000036.1:25734-52495 GCF_053599315.1 Saccharopolyspora sp. NPDC000995 | reverse complement strand
TGCGGCTGCACCGACACCACGATCTCCATCCTGCGGCCAGACACCACAAGACTGCCGCAAGATCATCATCCCGGGCCTGCCCAACACACCCTCACCCAACCCGAGAATTAACCACCAGGGTCCGTCATTCGCCGAAAACAACCGCGCCGGACCCGTGACCTGGTGCCCTCGTCGCGCTGTCGGTCGGCGCGACGATCGGCACCGGGATCTTCGTGGTGCTCGCCGAAGCCGCACCCGCCGCCGGGGCCCGCGTGGTCGTCTCGTTCGTGCTGGACGGGGTGGCCGCGCTGTCCTACCCCGAGCTCACGGGCAGCGTGCCGGTGTCCGGCTCGGCCTACTCCTACACCTACACCACGCTCGGCGAACTGGTCGCAGGGATCAGTGGCTGGTGCCTGCCGCTCGAGACCGGGTGTCGGTCAACCTTCCTGTCACCTCCGGCGCGCCGCAGCGGGGGCGGCTGGCAGGAAGGTTCCCTTCCGTTCACTCCGGCAACGGGGCGGGCTCCTGGTTCAGGCGGGACTTACGGCGGCCATAGCCGAATCACACGGTGAGGCGATCGCGTCAAGGCCGCTGCGGATGACAGGAAGGTTCCCTTGCTCCAGGTCACGGTTGTTCGGGATGACAGGAAGGTTCCCTTGCTCCAAACCAATGCCGTCTGGGTGGCAGGAAAGTTCCCATGCTCTCGTCAGGGTTGGCGTAGCCAAGCCGTGACGTCGCCGGGGAGCGAGCCCTCTTCGGGCGCGGCGCTGGACAGGAGCAGCTCTCCTGGTGGGAGCGGGATGGCGACCGGTCCGGTGTTGACCAGGACCAGGACGTTGCTCCCACGCCGGAAGGCCAGGACATCGCCGATGTTGTGCTGATCGTCCCAGCCGAACCGCTCGTCGCTGCTGAACCCGCGGCGCACTCGCAGCGCAGCTCGGTAGAGCTCCAGCATCGAGTTCGGGTCGCCACGCTGTGACTCGACCGAGCAGTCGCACCAATCGGCGGGCTGCGGCAGCCAGGGCGGCACGGCGCTGAAACCGAAGGACACCCCGTCCCGGGTCCACGGCAACGGCACCCGGCAGCCGTCGCGGCCCTTCTCCTTGTGTCTGGAGTGCATCCACTTCGGGTCCCGCAGAACGTCCGCCGGCAAGTCCGCGACCTCCGGCAGCCCCAACTCCTCGCCCTGGTACAGGTACGCGGACCCGGGCAACGCCAGCGCGAACAGGATCGCTGCCCTCGCCCGACGGGTGCCCAGCTCCAGGTCCGGCGGTGGCTCGGTGCCATCGGAGGCCAGCCACACCCGCAGGTCGACGTCGGCTGGTAGCCCCAGTGCTGATACCTGCCGCACTGCGTCGTGGTTTCCTAGCACCCAGGTCGCCGTGGTCCCCACCGAGGACGCCCCGTCTATCGACTCCGACACGATCCGCCGGTACTCCGACGCCTGCCAGCGCACCCGCAGGAACTCGAAGTTGAACGCCTGCTGCAGTTCACCCGGCCGGATGTAGCGGACCCGCCGGTCGCCGCGCACCCACGCCTCAGCGACCCCGACCAGCGGCGGGCCAAACTCGTGGAACACCCGGTTCCAGTCGCGGTAAACGTCGTGGACCTCAGGCCGATCCAGGAACGGGTGGTCGGGATTGGCAGCGAAATCGTCCAGCCCGGAGCTGCCCTCCCCTCCGACGACCTCGCGCAACGGCTCCCGCAGGTCCTTGACCAGCGCCGCGGCCACGTCCACCCTGAATCCGTCGACGCCGCGTCGCCCCCAGAACCGCAGTATGTCCAGGAACTCGGCCCGAACCTCCTGATTCGCCCAGTCGAGGTCGGGCTGTTCCGGGGAAAACAGGTGCAGGTACCACTGGCCGCCCGGCACCCTGCTCCAGGCGCTGCCGCCGAAGCGGGACTCCCAGTTGCTCGGCGGGCGCTCCCCTCGCGGGCCCTTGCCGTCACGGAAGATGTAGCGGTCGCGCTCAGGGGAACCCGGGCCAGCGGCCAGGGCTCGCCGGAACCACTCGTGTCGGTCCGAGGTGTGGTTCGGGACGATGTCGATCAGGACTCGGATATCTCGCTCGTGCGCCGCCGATACCATCCGGTCGAAGTCCTGCAGGGTGCCCAGGGACGGGTCGATGTCGCGGTGGTCGGTTATGTCGTAGCCGCCGTCGACCCATGGGGATGGGTAGCAGGGCGTTAGCCAGATCGCGTCCACACCGAGCCAATCGAGGTAGTCCAACCTGGACGTCACGCCCTGGAGGTCGCCGACTCCATCGGCGTTCGCGTCGGCGAAGCTTCGGGGGAAGATCTGGTACGTGACCGCGTTTCGCCACCAGGGGTGGGGCATTGGGGTCCTTCGTGGGGGCTCTTGGCGTGGGCTGGTTGTTGGCGTTGAGATTCGCAGGGTTTTGGGCATTGCGCTTCTTGACTTGGGTTCGTTGGGGGTTGGGTTTCGCCGGTCCGTTGGGGTTTGGTTCCGGTTTGGGGCTGATCCAAAATCGGGAGGTGTGTGGGCAGGCGAAGACATCCGGCGCAGCGCAGCGGAGCCGGATTCTGTGGTGTGCCTCGGGTTAAGCGGCGTGTTGTTCGGGGGGCGAGGGTGACTTTCTGGCCTTTCAGCCCCGGGGCGGGTTCAGGGAAACCGAAATACGAGACCGGCGCCCCGTGTTCATCTCATCCCCCACAGCCGACCCCAGACGAACACCACGACCAGGCGGCAAAGCACTACCCACCCAACACCGCGCGATCATTGCTCGGCACCTGCCGGTGTCGCGCGGGCATGCGACCACGCCCGGATGTTGACCAGTTTGTGCCACCACAGCGGTGGCCCGCGTCGGGCACCATGGCCGTATGCAGCAGACGAGCAGTCGCGAGGTGTACGCCAACCCGTGGATGACCGTCCGCGAAGACGGCATTCGGCGAGGCGATGGTTCCGACGGGATCTACGGCGTGGTCGACAAGCCCGACTACGCTTTGGTGATCCCGCTCGACGGCGATCGGCTCCACCTCGTGGAGCAGTTCCGGTACCCGTTGGGCATGCGGCGGTGGGAGTTCCCGCAGGGCAGCGCTCCGGATCGGCTCGACGTCGAGCCGACCGAGCTCGCCGCTCGGGAGCTGCGCGAGGAAACCGGCCTGCGGGCAACCAGCCTCGTCGAGATCGGCATTCTCGATGTGGCTCCCGGCATATCCAGCCAGCGTGGGCGGGTTTTCCTGGCCACCGGGCTGACGGCGGGCGAGCACGAACGCGAGTTGGAGGAGCAGGACATGCGGGCCGCCTGGTTCTCCCGGGCCGAGTTCGAAAAGATGATCGCCGCAACCGAGGTCACCGACGCGCAGTCGGTCGCCGCCTACACGCTGCTGCTCCTGCACGAACGCCGGAACCCCACCTGAACGGCCGTCAGGGGCGCGTCACAGCCCCACGCCGCCGAGCGTCGTCAAGTCGATGCGCTCCGGCGGCCTCGCCAGCATGCCCAGCACGCTTTCGATGCTGACCTCGCCCTTCGAGCTCGCCGCTGCCGCCAGTGCTGCATCGGCGCTCTCCTGGTCCACCCACGCCTCGACCACCCGCACCGTGTCCGGATCTCCGGAATCCTGGCTGATGACGTAGAGCTCGCAGCCCTGCACCTGCCGGAGACCTTCCGCGACCTGCAGCATCACGGCCGCGAGGTCGCCGCCCTGGCCGGGCTTCGCAGTGAAGGCCATCAAGCGGCCGACCTTCGTCGACTGGGTCATCGGCATCCTCCAGACCGTCCGGCTCACCGCGAACCCTAGTTACCGGCACCGACAGGTCAGGCTTCCTCCAACACCGACCGCAGGAACGCCCGGGTGCGCCCCTGTTCCGGCCGCTCGAACAGATCGGCCGGCGGCTTGTCCTCGATGACCTTGCCCTTGTCGAACATCAGCACCCGGTGGGAGACGTCGCGGGCGAACTTCATCGCGTGCGTCACGCACAGCATCGTGATGTCGCTGGTGCGCGCCAGATCTCGCAACACGTCGAGCACCTCTGCCGCCAGTTCCGGGTCCAGCGCTGAGGTGATCTCGTCGAGCAGCAGCACGTCCGGGCTCATCGCCAGCGCTCGGGCGATCGCCACGCGCTGCTGCTGGCCACCGGAGAGCTGCGTCGGAAAGGCGTCCACCTTGTCCGCCAGGCCCACCATGTCCAGGAGTTCCCGCGCTCGCCGCTCGGCGTCCTCAGTGGACTGCCCGAGCACGTGCACCGGTGCCTCCGTGACGTTGCGCAGCACCCGCATGTTCGGGAACAAGTTGAACTGCTGGAACACCATGCCGATCCGCCTTCGCACCTTCCGCAGGTGCTTCTCGTCGGCGGGCACCAGCCTTTCGCCGCGGCGCACGTGGGTCAGGCATTCCTCGCCCACGTGGATCGTGCCGCCGTCCACCCGCTCCAGTGTCATCAGCAACCGCAGGATCGTCGTCTTGCCCGATCCGCTCGGCCCGATCAGGGTGACTCGCTCGCCCGGGCGGACTGCGAAGTCCAGTTCGTCCAGCACCACGTTGTCGCCGAACCGCTTGACCACGCGGTCGAACCGGATCATCTCTCCGCCCACCTCAGATCCCAACACGCCGTTCCAATCTCCGCACCAGCAGCGACGACGGGTAGCTGAGCAGCAGGAAGCAGATGCCCGCCAAGGTCAGTGGCTCCACGTACCGGTACGCCTCCGCCCCGGCTTCCTGCGCCGCCCCTACCAGATCGAGTACCCCGATCGCCAGCAACAGAGGCGTTTCCTTGAACATCGAGATCGTGTAGTTGCCCAGCGCGGGCAGCACCCGCGGGATCGCCTGCGGCAGGATCACGCTCGTCCACACATTGCGGGGCGGCAGGCTCAGCGCCGTCGCCGCTTCCCACTGACCTCGCGGCACACCTTCGATGCCAGCCCGGTAAACCTCCGCCGTGTAGCAGGCGTAATGCACTCCGAGGCCGATCACTCCGGTGGTCAGCGAGGAGAACTTCAGGCCGATGCCCGGCAGCACGTTGAACAGGAAGTACAGCTGCACGAGCAGCGGTGTGCTGCGAACGAACTCGATGAACGCCCAGACCGCCGTGCTGACCAGCCTGATCCTGGATCGCCGCAACAGGGCCAGCACAAGACCGAGCGCGAACGCCACGATCGAACCCAGCACCGTGGCCTCGAACGTCACCACCAGGCCGCCGAGGATGTCCGGGATGATCCGGCCGGTGAATTCCCAGTCCCAGATCAACTAGATCGCCCCGCCTTCGACCCGGCCAAGCGCCTTCGACGGTCCGACCGGTTCGCGGCCGATGGCCGCCGCTGCCCGCCGCTCCAGCAGCCTCATCACCATCGTGATCAGCACCGCCAGCACCAGGTACAGCGCGAGCATCAGCAGGTAGATCAGCGTGGTCTGGCCGGTGAAGTTCGGTTCGAGGACCTCCCGGCCTTGGTAGGTGATGTCGTGCACGAAGATCAGCGACAGCAGCGCGCTGCTCTTCAGCAGTTGAATGAACAAGTTGTTCAACGGCGGGATCATCTCCACCGCCGCCTGCGGCAGGATCACCCGCCGCATCCTCTGCACCCGGCTGAAGCTCAGCGCGACCGCGCACTCGTATTGCTCCTTCGGCACTGCCTGCACCGCACCGCGCACGATCTCGCCGCCGTACGCGCCGTGGTTCAGGCCGAGCACGAGCACGCCCGCCCACAGCGGCAGCAGCTCGAAGCCGACCAGCAGCAATGGCAGCGCGAAGAAGATCCAGAACAGCTGGACCACTTCGGATGTGCCGCGCCACACCTCCACATAGCTGCGGGCGATGACGCGGACCCACCGCCAGGGCGCGAGCATGCCGAGTCCAGCCACGAACGACAGCGCGATGCACAGCGCTATGCCGCACAGCGTCGCGATCACCGTCGGCGGCACACCCTGCAACAGGACCGAGAGGAAGTGCGAGAAGTTCTCGAACATGTCGTCTCCCGTCGCCGGGATCAGCTACCGGCGCACAGTGCCTCCGTGGTCACCTCGGCCGGTGGCAGGTTGTCCTGGGTGAAGCCGAACGGCTCGGCGATGCGGACCCACTCGCCGCTGTCGTGCAGCTTCTTCAGCTCGGTGTTGAACGCACCGCGCAGTGAGGTGTCCGGCGTGCGGAACACGAATGCGCCCGCCTGCACCTCAGGCTTGCCGTTGATCACCGGGGTGAAGCCCTTGGTCACCTCGACCTGCGCGCCCGGGCTCTTGCGCACAAGGTCGTTGAGCGAGATGTTGGTCAACGCGGCGCAGTAGACGCGTTTGTTGGTGACCGCCTGCAAGAGCGCGTTCTGCGAGTCGAAGACCTGCACCTGCGCGTCCGGCACGCCCAGCCGTTGCGCGTATTCCTTTTCCACCGCTCCGCTGAGGACCGCGAGGTTGAGCTTCTTCTTCGCCACGTCCTCGAAGCTGGTGACGCCCTCGGGGTTTCCCACGGGCACCAGGAACGCCGTCGGCGCGATGTAGTCCGGGATCGAGAACGCCGCGTTCTTGCAGCGCTCCGGGGTGATGAACATGCCCGCCGCGACCACGCTGAACTTGCCCGCGTTGAGGGCCGGGATCAGCTGGTTGAAGTCGACCTGCGAGGCCAGCACGGTGTTCACCCCGAGGTTCCGGAACACCGCGCGCGCCACCTCCGGGGCCTCGCCGGTGATCTTGCCCGATGCGTCGGTGAAGCCGTAGGGCGCCTCGCCGGCTATGCCGACCTGGATGGTGCCGGAATTTCGGGCCTCCTGGAGCGGATCACCGCCCGCACCACCCCCGCCGGTGCGGGTGCACCCGCCCAGCACCAGCGCGCCCACTGCGGCGCCGGAGCCCTTCAGGAAATCTCGCCGCGTCCATCCTCTGCTCGCCATGACCATCGCCCCTTCGAAGCGGGAGCAGGGTTCTCGCCCATGGTCAGGCCCGAACGCGTGACTTGCATCACTGGGGCGGTTCGGGTTGGTGCACCGCTCAGTCGGTCACGCGTTCGATGTCAGCGCCGAGACCGCGCAGGTTCTCCACGAAGTGGGGATAGCCGCGATCGATGTGGAACACGTCCCACACCTCGGTCGAGCCGTCCGCGCACAAACCGGCCAGCACCAGTCCCACCCCGGCGCGGATGTCGGTCGCCCACACCGGGGCGCTGGACAGCCGCTCCAGGCCGCGCACCACCGCGTGGTGGCCGTCGGTGCGGGCGTCGGCGCCCATTCGGACCAGCTCCTCGATAAACCGGAACCTGGACTCGAACAGGTTCTCGGTGATCATCGAGGTGCCGTCGGCGACAGCCGACAGCGCCAACGCCATCGGCTGCAGGTCGGTCGGGAACCCCGGGTACGGCAGCGTCACGAAGTCCACCGCATGCGGGCGGCCGTTCATCGCCACCCGGAAACTCTCTTCGGAGGTGGTCACCTCGGCACCCGCGCTGCGCAGCTTCTCCAGCACCAGGTTCAAGTGCCGCGGATCGACCCCGCGCACCGTGATGTCGCCGCACGTCGCAGCCGCCGCGAACGCCCAGGTAGCGCCGACGATCCGGTCCCCTATCACGCGGTGCTCGACGGCCTTCAGCGAGGACACGCCGTGCACAGTCAACGTCGACGTGCCGGAACCCTCGATCTTGGCGCCCATCTGCTGCAGCATCACGCATAGATCGACGATCTCCGGCTCCCGCGCCGCGTTGTCGATCACCGTGGTGCCTTCCGCCAGCACCGCGGCCATCAGGATGTTCTCCGTGGCACCCACGCTGGGGAAGTCCAGCCAGATCTGGGCGCCGCGCAGGTTCTCCGCCTCCGCAACCACCGCGCCGTGCTCGATGTGGCTGGTCGCGCCAAGCTGCCGCAGGCCGTTCTGATGCATGTCCAGCGGGCGGGAACCGATCGCGTCACCACCGGGAAGCGTCACCATCGCGCGCCGGCACCGGGCCACCAGCGGCCCCAGCACGCACACCGACGCACGCAGCTTGCCCATCGATGGTGAGATCGCCTCGTGGTTGATCGACGCCGGGGTCGTAATGTGCACCGTGCCACCGTCGATCGACACCTCGCAGCCGAGGCTGCGCAGCACGTCGGCCATCAGCGGAACGTCGAGGATCTCCGGGCAGTTGACGATCGTCGTCGTGCCCTCCGCCAGCAGCGCCGCAGCCATCAGCTTCAGCACGCTGTTCTTCGCTCCGACCACGTCGACTTCGCCGACGAGGCGCGCCCCGCCGTGTACCCGGAAGTGCTCACTCACGAGCATCGAGGTTACGGCCCGACCCCCACGGCCATCGGATCGGGTTGCGATCGGAGCGAGCATGGGAACCTTCCTGCCACCCCCAGCGCGGTCGGACTGCAGCATGGGAACCTTCCTGTCACGCACGCCCTGGCACCGGCGGGTTCCGCCTAGGCTGTCGGCATGGCAGTCCACCTGACGAAGATCTACACGCGGACCGGCGATTCGGGCACGACTCGGTTGTCGGACAACTCCAAGGTGCACAAGACCGATCCGCGGCTGATCGCCTACGCCGATGTGGACGAGACGAATTCGGTGCTCGGCGTGGCGTTGGCAACCGCGCACCTCGCCGACGACGTCGTCGAGGTGCTGAGGGCGGTGCAGAATGACCTGTTCGACGTGGGAGCGGACCTGTCGACGCCGGTGGTCGAGAACCCGAAGTACCCGCCGCTTCGCGTCACCCAGGCCTACGTCGACCGCCTCGAGGGCTGGTGCGACGAGTTCAACGCGCGCCTGGGCAAACTGGACTCGTTCATCCTCCCCGGTGGCACTCCCGGCGGCGCGCTACTGCACCAAGCAAGGTGCGTGGCCCGGCGCGCCGAACGGTCGGCGTGGGCACTGCAGGAAGCCGACGGAGAGCGCACTTCGCCGCTGCCCGCCAAGTACCTGAACCGGCTGTCGGACCTGCTGTTCATCTTCGCCCGGGTGGCGAACCCAGACGGCGACGTCCTCTGGAAGCCGGGCGGCAACGCCTAGTAGGGCTTTGTCACGCCTCCTCCAGCTCGGCGAGCACCTGCCGCACCAGCCTGTTACCGCGCGCCTAAGGTGCGATGTACATCCGCTTGAGTTCGGCGTCGTCATCGTTTTCGAATCCACCACCCGCCGGAGCCGACCGACCGGGCATCGACGTAGCCGAGCAGGAACAGCCCTAGGGCGGCCGGAACTCGTCGGGATCCACTGGCGTCAGGTCCTCCTCGCCGTAGCGGATCACGTACTCCTGCTGGAGGGCGTCGATCAACTGCTTGGCATCGGGGTTGGTCGTACGCGACCGTTTCGATCCGCATATCGAAGCCTGGGACTCCGTTCAGCGCACGGGTTTCTCGAACCAGTGCTTTGCGTACTGATTGTCGTTGTAGGCCGGAATTTCCCGGTACCCCGACGAGTCGTATAGCGCGCGGGCTTCGCTGAGTTCGGCGGCAGTGTCCAGGCGGATCCGCGAGCAGCCGAGCTGCCGGGCGCGGTCTTCCAGCGCCGCGAGCAATGCCCGGCCCGCGCCTCGGCCGCGCAGTTCCGGCGCGATCCACATCCGCCGGATCTCGCCGGTACCGCCGTGCTGGGTGCGCAGGGCGCCGCAGCCCAGCACCTGGCCCTCCGCGCGGACCACCAGGAACGCCCCAGTCGGCGGCGTGAAGTCGCCCTTCGCGGGCGGGGCGGCGCGGCTGGCGTCGAACCCGTCCGGGAAACGGTGGTTCAGCTCCGCGACATACCGGTCGAGAGCGAGCTGGGCGCCAGGGCTATCGATGGGTTCGAGTTCGATCGTGAAACTGGCTTGTTTCGTCACAGTCCCAGTCTTCGCCAACCCATGATTCACTTCCAGTTACCGAGTTTCATAAAGCGTAAAGTAAAGCTTCATGCTCGACCCATCGCGTCTTCTCGTCCTGCTAGCCCTCCGTGAGCAAGGCAGCGTCACCCGCGCCGCCGAACAGCTGCACCGAACTCCCCCGGCGGTGTCGCAGCAGCTGGCCCGGTTAGAGAACGAGGTCGGCGCCCAGCTGGTCGAGCGGTACGCCCATGGCGTCCGCCTGACCCAGCTGGGCGCCCGGCTGGCGGAACAGGCCGAGCGCATCGCCACCGCGCTGGACGACGCAACCGAAGACGCCGCGCGGTTCCGCGACGAACACCGCAACCGGTTGCGGGTCGGCGCATTCCCCACCGCTGGGCTCGCCCTGCTGCCGGAAACACTCGCCGCGCTGCGCCACCGGCATCCCGACGCCGAACTGACCGTCGTCGACCTCGGCCCCGCCGAAGGCATCAACCGAGTTGCCGCTCACCAACTCGACCTGGCACTGGTCGGCGAATACGACGAACCGCTCGACGTACCCCCAGGCGTGCGGCTCGTGCATCTCCTGGACGATCCGATCCACGCGGTGCTACCCGGCGACCATCCGCTGGCCGACCGTGCCGTGCCGGAGCTCGGCGACTTCCAGAACGACGCATGGGCCTGTGCACCGCGCCACCTGCCGAACCGACGCCAACTGGACGCCGCAGCCCGCGCCGAGGGCTTCACCCCGAAGGTGACCTTCGAGTTCGAGTCGTACGCCGTCGCCGAAGCTGTGGTCTCGGCCGGGGTGGCGGTGTCCTTCATCCCCCGCCTCGCGATCGGCGGCTCGCCAGGAATCCTGCACCGCCCACTCGAATCCGGGCTGCACCGCCGCATCCATGCCGCCGTGCCCACCAGCACCAGGCACGCCCCGCTCACCGACGTCTTCCAGCAAATGCTGCACGACCTCTGCGGCGATCTCAGCCGCCGGACGTGAGCATGGGAACTTTCCTGTCAGCGTCGTGACAGGAAGGTTCCCATGCTGTCAGCGCACGAAAAAGCGGGGCCCGGAAGCGGACCCCGCTGGAAGGTTTCAGGATGCCCAGGGCACCGATCGGCCCGGTGGGGCGGATTCGAGCCAGGACAGGAAGCCGGTCAGGGCGTCCGTGCTCATCGCCAACTCCAGCTCCGGGCCGGTCAGGTCGAGGACCGTCGACCCGGTGGGCATCGCGTAGGCCTCCGCCATCGACGGCTCGCGGCGCCGCGCGATCTCCACGTCCCGGCGGTTGATCACCCAGTTAGGCCCCGATCGCAGGCTCAGCGCCCGGTACCAAGCGAACTCCTCGCCCCGGTAGTGCGCGACACCTAGGTGCCAGCCTCGGCCACCGCCGTCCTTGCGGGCGCGCAACGCCACGTCGATGCCCCCGACGCGCAGTTCCCGCAGCCGCCGCCACGCGAGCGCCGCGACGACCACGGCAGCGATCACCAGCAGCCCGAAGGCCACCGCGAGCAACAGGACCGGGGAACCCATGCGCGGCCCGGATCAGGCCGAGTGGCCGGCTGCTCGCAATCGGCTCAAGGCCCGTGCCCGGGCCTGTTCATCGGCGCTCTTGACGTCCTCGCGGGCCTGCGCCACGTCGATCTCGGAGGCGAGCTCCGCGGTCTCCGCCAATACGCTCACACCGTCCGCGGTGACGGAAAGGAAACCACCGTGCACCGCGGCGGTCACGGTCTCCTTGTCGGTGGTGGTGATGCGCACCACGCCACCCTCGATCAGCTCGCCGAGCAGGGGCTCGTGCCCCGGCAGGATGCCGATCTCCCCTTCGGTGGTCTGCGCGACCACGGCGGTCGCCTCCCCGGACCACAGGCGGCGCTCGACGGCGACCAGTTGGACGGACATGTTGGCCACGCGCGTCTCCTTTGTCGGGTGTGTGCCCGCAGTCTATCCGGTGCCACCAGGGCGATCGTGACCGGCTGGGCTGGAATTGCCTTGTCGCGGTGCTTGGCAATCGGGGTCGGGGTCCGCCCGGACCCCGACCCCGTTGCTCACTTCTCGGTGAGCTTCTTGTACGCCTGCTCCAGGTCGTCGAGACCACCGATGGACAGGAACGCCTGCTCCGGGTAGTGGTCGAAGTCGCCCTTGCAGAGCTTGTCGAAGGCCTCGATGGTTTCCTTCAGCGGAACGAAGGAGCCCTCCTGGCCGGTGAACTGCTTGGCCACGAAGAAGTTCTGCGACAGGTAGCGCTCGATGCGACGCGCCCGCTGCACCGTCACCTTGTCCTCTTCGGACAGTTCGTCCATACCGAGGATGGCGATGATGTCCTGCAGTTCCTTGTACTTCTGCAGGATCCGCTTGACCTCCTGCGCCACCCGGTAGTGCTCCTCGCCGACGATCGCCGGGTCGAGAATCGTGGAGGTGGACGAAAGCGGGTCCACCGCCGGGTAGATACCCTTCTGCGAGATCGCACGGGAGAGCTCCGTGGTCGCGTCCAGGTGGGCGAAGGTGGTCGCCGGGGCCGGGTCGGTGTAGTCGTCCGCGGGCACATAGATCGCCTGCATCGAGGTAATCGAACGACCCCTCGTGGAGGTGATGCGCTCCTGCAGCTCACCCATCTCGTCGGCCAGCGTCGGCTGGTAACCCACCGCGGACGGCATCCGGCCCAGCAGGGTCGAAACCTCCTGGCCGGCCTGGGTGAACCGGAAGATGTTGTCGATGAACAGCAGCACGTCCTGGTTCTGGACGTCGCGGAAATACTCCGCCATCGTCAGCGCGGACAGCGCCACCCGCATGCGGGTGCCCGGCGGCTCGTCCATCTGCCCGAACACCAGCGCGGTGTCGGCGAGCACGCCCGACTCGTCCATCTCGACCCAGAGGTCGTTGCCCTCACGGGTGCGCTCGCCGACGCCAGCGAACACCGAGGTGCCGCCGAAGTTCTTGGCGACCCGGCGGATCATCTCCTGGATGAGCACCGTCTTACCGACACCTGCACCACCGAACAGGCCGATCTTGCCGCCCTGCACGTACGGGGTGAGGAGATCGATGACCTTGATGCCAGTCTCCAGCATCTCGGTCTTGCCCTCGAGCTGGTCGAAGCTCGGCGCCTTGCGGTGAATCGCCCACTTCTCGGCGTCCGAGGCGTAGCCCGGCTCGTCGAGGCAGTGGCCCAGCGCGTTGAACACGTGGCCCTTGACGATGTCGCCAACCGGCACCGAGATGCCGGCACCACTGTCGGTGACCACGACGCCGCGGACGAGACCCTGGGTGGGCTGCATTGAGATCGTGCGCACGACGCTGTCACCCAGGTGCTGGGCGACCTCCAGCGTCAGCGTCTTCGCCATGCCTTCGGCGGTGATGTCCACCGTGAGGGCGTTGAACAGGTCTGGCACCTGGTCGCGCGGGAACTCGACGTCCACGACCGGGCCGAGCACCCGGACGACGCGGCCCGTGCCAGTGGTGGTGGCGGTAGCAGCAGTCATGTCACTCACTTCCTGCGGACGAGAGCGCCTCGACACCGCCGACGATCTCGCTGATTTCCTGGGTGATCTGGGCCTGGCGGGCCTGGTTGGCCTCACGGCTGAGGTTGCGGATCAGCTCGTCGGCGTTGTCCGTCGCCGACTTCATCGCCGTCCGGCGAGCCGCGTGCTCTGAGGCAGCCGAATCCAACAGGCCCGCGAACAGGCGGGTCTTGATGTACTTCGGCAGCAGTGCGGCGAACAACGTCTCGGCGTCCGGTTCGAACTCGTATGTGGACTTGAGCGTCTTCACCGACTCGTCGGAGTACTCCACCTCAAGCGGAGCGATCCTGCGGACCGTCGGCCGCTGCATGAGCATCGAGACGAACTCGGTGTGCACCAGGTGCAACTCGTCCACGCCCAGCTTACCGTCCGGCCCCCCGTCGTCGAGGTAGTCGTCGGCGCCCGCCAGGAACGCCTTGACCAACGTCTCGCCGATCTCGGCCGCGTCGGCGTAGTCGGGGCGGTCGCTGAACCCGGTCCAGCTCGCCTCTATCTCGCGCTGGCGGAACCGGTAGTACGTCTCGCCCTTGCGGCCGATGACGTACAGCACCGGGTCCTTGCCCTGCTCGCGCAGCAGCGCCTGCAGCTCCTCAGCCGCCTTGATCACGTTGGCGTTGTAGCCACCGCAGAAACCCCGGTCGCTGGTCACGACCAGCACGCCGGCGCGCTTCGGGTTCGAGCGCTCGGTCAGCAGCGGATGGTCCAACGTGCTCACGTCGGCCAGCGCGGACAGGACGCTGGTGATCTCCTCGGCGTACGGCCGCGAAGCCTCGACCCTGGCCTGCGCCTTCATGATGCGCGAGGTAGCGATCAGCTCCTGCGCCTTGGTGATCTTCCGGGTCGATTTGATCGACCGGATCCGATTCCGGAGTTCCCGAAGTTGAGCCATGACTTACCCGGTCACTTCTTCGGCGCGGGGCGGTTGACCTTCACGGTCTCCCGTCCCACCTCGTCGGCCGCCAGCGCTTCGGCGTCCGGCTCGGCCGGGACGACCGACTCGCCGCCGGAGCCCGTGAACTGCTTCTTGAACTCCTCGACCGCCGACACGATGGCCTTCTCACCGTCTTCGGAGAGCTTGCCGGTTTCGACGATGTCCTTGAGCGTGGTCTCGCTGGTACGCCGCACGTACCCCAGGAACTCGCTCTCGAACCGGCGCACGTCGGCGACCGGGACCGAGTCCAGGTGCCCCTTGATGGCGATGTAGAGGGAAACGGCCTCTTCCTCGACCGGGAGCGGCTCGCCCTGGCTCTGCTTGAGGACCTCCATAAGCCGGGCGCCGCGGTCCAGCTGGGCCTTCGAAGCGGCGTCCAGGTCCGAGGCGAAGGCGGAGAACGCCTCCAGTTCGCGGTACTGGGCCAGGTCCAGACGCAGCGAACCGGTGACCGACCGCATCGCCTTGATCTGAGCGGAACCACCGACGCGCGACACCGAGATACCGACGTCGATGGCCGGGCGCTGACCCGCGTTGAACAGGTCGGACTGCAGGAAGCACTGCCCGTCGGTGATGGAGATGACGTTCGTCGGGATGTAGGCCGACACGTCGTTGGCCTTGGTCTCGATGATCGGCAGACCCGTCATCGAGCCGGCGCCCATCTCGTCGGAGAGCTTCGCGCAGCGCTCCAGCAGGCGCGAGTGCAGGTAGAACACGTCGCCCGGGTAGGCCTCACGGCCCGGCGGGCGGCGCAGCAACAGCGAGATCGCGCGGTACGCCTCGGCCTGCTTGGTCAGGTCGTCGAAGATGATCAGGACGTGCTTGCCCTGGTACATCCAGTGCTGGCCGATGGCCGAACCGGCGTACGGGGCCAGCCACTTCAGACCCGGCGAGTCGGAGGCCGGCGCGGCGACGATGGTGGTGTACTCCATCGCACCGGCGTCCTCCAGGGATCGCTTCACGCCGGCGATCGTGGAGCCCTTCTGGCCGATCGCGACGTAGATGCAGCGGACCTGCTTGTCCGGGTCGCCGCTGGCCCAGTTGGACTTCTGGTTGATGATCGTGTCGACCGCGACAGTGGTCTTGCCGGTCTTGCGGTCGCCGATGATCAGCTGACGCTGGCCGCGGCCGATCGGGGTCATCGAGTCGATGGCCTTGATGCCGGTCTGCAGCGGCTCGTGCACGCCCTTGCGCTGCACGACCGTCGCGGCCTGCAGCTCCAGGGGACGCTGCGCTTCGGCGGCGATGTCGCCGAGGCCATCGATCGGCTCGCCCAGCGGGTCGACCACGCGGCCGAGGAAACCGTCGCCGACCGGGACCGAGAGAACCTTGCCGGTCCGCTTGACCTCCTGGCCCTCTTCGATCTTCTCGGACTCGCCCAGGATGACCGCACCGATCTCCTGCGCTTCCAGGTTCATCGCGACACCGTAGACGCCGCCCGGGAACTCCAGCAGTTCCTCGGTCATCACCGAAGGCAGACCCTCGACATGGGCGATGCCGTCACCGGTATCGGTGACGACCCCGACCTCCTCGCGGCTGACCTCCGGGGAGTAGCTGGAGACGTACTTCTCGATCGCACTGCGGATCTCGTCCGACGAGATCGTCAGCTCCGCCATGTCTCGTTCCTGCCCTCGGTTAGTTCTTGGAAGGGAGTTGGTGTTCGACGCTTCGTCAGTCGGCGAGGTCGCGTCGAAGCGACTGCAGGCGTCCCGTGATGCTGCCGTCGATGACCTCGTCGCCGACCCGGATCAGCAGCCCGCCCTCGACCCCGGGGTCGACCTCGAGGTGCACGGCGATCGGCCGCGCGTAGATCCGCTGCAGGGTGCGCGACAGCCGTTGCTGCTGCTCATCGCTGAGCGGGATCGCGGACCGGACGTGCGCCACCGAGCGCTCGCGGCGCTTCGCGGACAACTCGGCCAGCTCTTCCAGGCCTTCGCTGACCCGCCGACCGCGCGGCCGGGCCACCAGTTGGCGAACCAGGCTCAGGGTCACCGGCTCGACCTTGCCCCCGATGAGCTGGTCGACGACCGCGTACTTGCCCGCCTCGTCCCCCGTTGGGGCCGACAGCAACCGCTCCAGGTCGACCTGGGAGCCGATGATGCGGCCCAGCCGGAACAGCTCGTCCTCGACGGCGTCGAGCCGACCGGCCCGCTCGGCCTGCACCAGCAGCGCGGTGCGGGCCAACCGCTCCAGCCCGTCGACCAGGTCCGTCGGACTGGACCAGCGGGCCCGGACGGCCTCGACGACCACCGGCAGCGCCCGCGCGCCGAGCTTGTCCGCCAACAGCCCGCGGGCCAGGTCCTCCCTGGACCGCGGGTCGGTGGAGGCGTCGGCGAGCGCCCGCCGCAGCGTGGACTCGCGGCCCAGCAGGGCGGCCACGCCGAACAGCTCGTCGGCGAGCCCGGTGATCTCCGCGGCCTGGGCCCCATCGGTGGCCTGCAGCAGCTGCAGCTCGGTGGCTGCCAGCGCCTCGCGGCTCGCGGCGTTCACGAGGGTGCTCAACTCTCAGCGCCTTTCACTCGGTTAGGCCTTGGCCGATTCGGACGACGCCGGGGCCGAGGCGGCCTCCAGCTCGTCGAGGAACCGGTCGACGGTGCCCCGCCGACGGGCCTCGTCCTCCAGGGACTCGCCGACGACCCGGCTGGCCAGGTCGACCGCCTGGCGGCCGAGCTCCGACCGCAGCTCGGCGACGATCTGGGCCCGCTGGTGTGTCAGCTGCGTCTGGCCCTGGTTGATGATCCGCTCGGACTCGGTCTGCGCCTGGGCGCGCATCTCTTCCAGGATCTGCTGGCCTTCGGCGCGGGCGTCATCGCGGATCCGGGCCGCTTCCGCACGGGCCTCGGCCAGCTGCGACTTGTACTGCTCCAACGTCCGCTGGGCCTCGGCCTGGGCGGCCTCGGCCTTGGCGATACCGCCCTCGATCCGCTCGCTGCGCTCCGCGTAGATCTTCTCGAAGCGCGGGATCGCGTACTTCCACAGCGCGAACAGCAGCAGCAGGAAGGCGATCAGACCGACCACGATCTCCGCTGGTTCGGGGATGATCGGGTTGTGCTCGCCAGCCGCGGCCAGCAGCATCTGCGTCTTCACCACAACGTCTCCCAACGCGTTGAGCCGTTATCAGGCAGCGGAGGCGATGAAGTAGACGACCAGACCGATCAGCGCCAGCACCTCGACCAGAACGAACGAGATCCAGGCGATGCCCTGCAGCTGGCCCTGGGCCTCCGGCTGGCGGGCGGTGCCGTTGATGACGGCCGCCCAGATCAGGCCGACGCCGATACCGGGGCCGACAGCGCCCAGGCCGTAGCCGATCGCGGCCAGACCGGGGTTGATGCTGCCCGCGGCTTCAGCGGCCTGCGCAAGAACGATGTTGCTCACTTTCACTACCTTTCACTCGGTCCGCTTCTCGGCGCGGATCGGAGGTCTTGGTCTTTCTCGTCAGTGCTCGGAGGACAGCGCCGCGCCGATGAAGTTCGCGGTCAGCAACGCGAAGATGTAGGCCTGCAGCACCTGGATCAAGGCTTCGACGAACGTCAAGGCAATGGAGAAGGCGAACGCGACGATCGAGATCGGCTTGAACGCCCCACTCGCCTCAATGAGCAGGAATTCCCCGCCCAAGGTGAACACCAGGAGGATCAGGTGTCCGGCGAACATCGCGGCGAAGACTCGGACCGCCAGGGCGGCCGGCTGCGCGATGAACTTCTGCAGAAATTCGATCGGGGCAAGCAGGAGGTAGATCGGCTTGGGCACCCCGGGTGGGAACATGACGTGCTTGAAATAGCCCAGGAAACCGTGCCGAGCGAAGCCGACCCCGTGGAACACCAGGTACACCACGATGGCCAGCGCGATCGGGAAACCGATCCGCGACATCGTGGGGAACTGGACGACCGGGATGATGCCGAAGATGTTGTTCACCAGGATGAAGGTGAACAACGTGAAGATCAGCGGCACGAAGGGACGGAAGTCCTTGGCGCCGATCTGCTCCCGCGCGATCTTGTTGCGGCTGAACTCGTAGACGAACTCCGCAACGAACTGCCCCTTGCCCGGGACCAGTTTCAGGTTCCGGGTGGCGATCACGAAGTAGGCGCCCACGATGATCGCCGACAGCACGACGAGGAGCATCGGCTTGGTGACTCCGCCGAAGATCGGCGGAAGGACAAAGCTATCGGCACCCGGCGGTTGGAATGTTCCGCCCTCGGCCAGCATCAGCGCGCCCAACTGGGCTCCTTCCGGTTCTCCCGGTGAACTTCACTCTGCCGGGGGAATCGTCACGTTTTGCACTTAACGTACCTGATACGCGATCTGGCACGCGGAGGGGCCCTCCCCACCGCATGGGATCGCGGGGCCTCCGTGGAGTCCACCGCCCCGTGCTGCGCAGGGAAGGCTTCTGCCGCGGGACGATATCAGCGGGTAAGTAGCCACCCGAGATGTGGTCGGGCACCACCCGTCCGGCCCACGGCCGACCGCCGGGAAATCCCGCCGGAACCGATCAGTTCCCCGGCACGATAGTGGGAATCTTGGTGCGCTTGAAGGCCACCACTTCGGCGCCCGCCCACACCATCACGGTGGCCAGCATGGTGAACGCCAGCGATTCCCGGTGGATCACGTCGATGCCGCCCAGCAGCGTCATCACCACCAGCAGCACGATCATCTTTCCGATGTAGCCGCCGAGCGCGGCGACCATCACGAAGTGCGGGTTCATGCCACCGGTGAACCGCATCAGCCAGATCGTCAGCAGCGACGAGGCGAACGCCACGACGCCACCGACCAGCGCACCGATCAACCCGGGCAGCCCGACCAGCACGGTCGCCACGATCGCCCCGACGGCCACCGTCGCCACCCCCGGCCACACGGCGGTGCGCAGCATGGCCGATGCGAGCCTCCGCACGATTTCCGCGTGCGGGTTCTCGGACTTGGCCAACTCGGGGGCCTCAGCGGGGGTCGGCGCGTCGGTCGCTTCGCTCATCGGGACTCTCGATCGGCTCGGGTGCGCATTCGCGGAATCACCGAGATGATAGCCGCCAGCAACACCCCGAGGCCTACGACCCATGCCACAACAACCGCGTTGAACAGCGTCAACGACACCGCGCCGAAGGCGATGACGGCCGCCCACAGGTAGATCAGCAGCACCGCGCGGCGCTGCGAATGCCCGATTTCCAGAAGCCGGTGGTGCAGGTGCATCTTGTCGGCGTGGAAGGGGCTCTTGCCCGCCCGGGTGCGGCGCACCACGGCCATGATGAGGTCCAGCAGCGGCACGAACAGCACCGCCGCGACCACCAGCAGCGGCGACAGCAGCGCGATGGTGTCGGTCGGGTTCATGTAGGCGTAGTTCATCCGGCCGGACGCCGACGTGCTGGCGGTGGCCAGCATCAGGCCGATCAGCATCGAACCCGAGTCGCCCATGAAGATCTTCGCGGGCTGGAAGTTGTACGGCAGGAAGCCCAGGCAGGCCCCGGCGATCGCGGCCGCGATCAGCGCCGGCGGATAGGCGTTGACGTCGCCGCCCTGCCGGTCCAGCACACCGAGGCAGAACACGAAGGTGGCGGTGGCCGAGACCAGGCCGATGCCGGAGGCCAGCCCGTCCAGCCCGTCCACGAAGTTCATCGCGTTGATCATCGCGACGACCAGCAGCACGGTCAGCAGCTGGCCCTGGTTGCTGCCCAGCACCATCAGCTGACCCACGTGGCCCTCGTCCCCGCCGCCCCACGGGACCCAGAACATGAACCACTGCACGCCGAAGAGCACCAAGATCCCGGCTGCGGTGACCTGTCCGGCCAGCTTCGTCAGGGAGTCCAGCTCGAAACGGTCGTCCAGCGCTCCGACGAAGACGATCAGCCCTCCGGCGATGACCACGGCCAGGATGTCATTGGAGTAGGAGAAGCCGCGCGACAGCGTCGGCAGGTTGGCGGCGAGGAACATCGCCACCAGCACCCCGCCGTACATCGCGACCCCGCCCATCCGCGGCATCGGCTTGACGTGCACGTCTCGCTTGCGGGGGTAGGCGACCGCGCCGACGCGGATCGCCAGCAACCGGACCAACCCGGTCAGCAGGAAGGTCGCCGCCGCAGCGGTGAGCATGACGAGCAGGTACTCACGGGCTGGTAGTCCGGCCGGAGCCCACGGCGCATTGTCCATACCGGTGGCTCACCCGCGCTGTGCCGAGGCCTGCGGGAATTCGACGTTCAGCCCCCAGAACGGATTGCTCAAGCCCGGCGCTCCTCATCGCTGTTCACGTTGCGGTTGGCGAGTGCTAACGCTATCGGCCCGCCCCCGGGGTGCTTTCACCGGTCCGCTTCGAGCTCTTCGCCGAGCACCTCGGACAGGTCGGCGAGGCTCACCGCGCCCTCCCGCAGCACCCGCGGCTTGCCCTGAGTGAGGTCGACGATGGTGGAGGCGACGGGTTCCCCGGACGGGCCGCCATCGAGGTAGACCTGCACGGAGTCGCCGAGCTGCTCGCGCGCCTGGTCCGCGTTGCTGGCCGGCGGGTGGCCGGTGCGGTTGGCGCTGGAGACGGCCATCGGGCCGACCTCGCGCAGCAGGTCCAGGGCCACCGGGTGCAGCGGCATCCGCAGGTTCACCGTGCCCCGCGTGTTGCCGAGGTCCCAGGACAGCGACGGTGCCTGCGGCAGCACTAGCGACAGCCCGCCGGGCCAGAACGCCTCGATCAACGCGCGCGCCTGCTGCGGAACGGACATCACCAGCCCATCCACAGTCGACCAAGAGCCGACCAGGACCGGCACCGGCATGTCCGGGCCGCGCCCCTTGGCGGCGAGCAGGGCGTGCACGGCGTTGGAGTCGAAGGCGTCCGCGCCGATGCCGTAGACGGTATCGGTGGGCAGCACTACCAGCCCGCCCGCGCGAACCGCGTTGGCCGCGGCGGCCAGGCCTTCCTCGCGGCTGTCCGGACTGGTGCAGTCATAGACGGTGCTCACACCCCGATCCTGGCACGCCTGGGGTCGGCCCCGTTCGAGTGGTGCGGCTCGTCGTCGTCCGGCAGCATCCGTCCCGAGTAACACCCGAGCGCTCGACCTAGATCACGTGTGGTGTGCCCGCACCGGAGAACGCCGGCGGCGTTCGGGCGCCTTCCGGAAGCGGGCACGAATCCGGACGAGCGCGAGGAGAGCAAGCATGACCGCCCCACCCCAGGGTGTCGAGGCCGACCAGATCGAGTTCCCAGCGGGCCGGATCCGTTTCTACCGGGCGGGTTCCAGCGGTCCGGCGGTCGTCCTGCTGCACGGCGGCGGGCCGGACAACGCGCTGCTGAGCTGGCGCCACGCGATCGGTGTGCTGGCCGCCGACCACCGGGTGTTCGCGCCGGACCTGCCCGGCCAGGGCGGGAGCATGCCGTGGCGAGGCAGCGCGAACCAGCGCACCTTCGAAGAGGTGCTGCGCTGGCTGATGGACGCCTGGCGGGTGCCAGAAGCGATCCTTATCGGCCTTTCGATGGGCGGCAGCATCGCGGCCGGTTTCACGCTGCGCAACCCGCGGCGGGTGCGCGGGCTCGTGCTCGTGGACAGCACCGGATTGCAGCACAAGATGCCGCACCACTTCTTGACCTACGCGATGCTTCGCAGCGGTTTCACCGGCCCGTTCGCCGCGAAGTTGTTGCAGCTCAACCGTTGCGTCACCCGCACGGTGCTAACGCGGGGTTTCTTCACCGGCGGGCAACCGGTACCAGATCTGGAGTCCATTGTCGACGAGGTCTTGACCGAAACCCGCGCGCGGGGTTCGATTTTCGCCGACTGGCACGCCGACGCCGTCGCCCGGAAGGCGATGCGGATCAACCACCTCCCGCACCTGGGGCAGATCCAGTGCCCGGTGATGGTGATCCACGGCGAGTGCGACGCCATCGTGCCGGTGTCCGCGTCGCGCGATGCCGCCGGTGCGATCCCGGGCTCATCGCTGCGGGTGATCCCCGACGCAGGTCACTGGCCGAACCGCGAGAAACCCACCGAGTTCAACGCCCTGCTGCGCGAGTTCGTCAACGCCCGGAGCTGATCCGGCCCGGCGGCTGGAGCATGGGAACCTTCCTGTCACTGCGGTCGGGTGCGGCGGGCGGTGGCGAAGCGGGGGCGACCGGCCAGGTCGGTGTGCTCCTGGACGTCTTCGAGGACGCGGCGTGCGCGCAGCAGGGCGGGCACCGAGCCGCCGTGGGTGTCGTCGTGCTCGATGGCCATCCCGCCGCCGGGGCGCAGCAGCCGGGCCGCACAGCCCACGACGTGCCGGACCACATCGAGGCCGTCGCGGCCGCCGAACACAGCCTGGTGCGGGTCGTGGTCGCGGACCTCCGGCGGCACCGGGGTGCCCTCCGGCACGTACGGCGGGTTGCAGAGGACCAGGTCAACCAGGCCCTCCAGCTCCATGAACAGCACCGGGTCGGTGACATCCCCCGCGTAGAGGCGGATCGGGGTGTCACCGGCCTGGGCCTGCTGATCGGCGTTGCGGCGCGCCCAGGCCAGCGCGGCGGGCTCCTTCTCCACCGCGTGCACGGTGGCGTCCGGGCGGGCATTCGCCAGCGCCAGCGCCAGCGCCCCGGACCCCGTGCAGAGGTCCACCACGGTCGGCAGCTCCACGCCTTCCAGCGTCGCCAGGCCCCAAGCGAGCAGCAGTTCCGTCTCAGGCCGGGGCACGAACACGCCGGGCCCGACTTCGAGCGCCACGGCCCCGAGCGACGCGGTACCGGTGAGGTGCTGCAGCGGCACCCGCGCGGCCCGGCGGCGCACCAGGTCGTGCAGCGCTTGGACGACCGGCGGGTCCACCAGCGGCACCATCATCAACTTGGTGCGCTCGACCCCCAGCAGGTGCGCGGCAAGCAGTTCGGCGTCGGTGCGCGGGCTCGCCACGCCCGCCGCGGCGAGGATGCGTTCCGCCTCGAGAATGGCCAGGCGCAGGGGCTGTCGCGTCACACGGTTAGCTTAAAGCGCGAGGCGTTCTTTCCGGTCGGCGGCGAGCAGGGCTGCCACCACCGCATCGAGATCGCCGTCGAGGACCTGGTCCAGGTTGTAGGCCTTGTAGTTCACCCGGTGGTCGGAAATGCGGTTCTCCGGGAAGTTGTAGGTGCGGATGCGCTCGGAACGGTCCACTGTGCGCACCTGGCTGCGCCGCGCCTCCGACGCCTCCCGCTCGGCTTCTTCCGCGGCGAGCGCCTGCAACCGGGCCTTGAGCACCTGGATGGCGCGCTGCTTGTTCTGCAGCTGCGACTTCTCGTTCTGGCAGGACACCACGACGCCGGTCGGCAGGTGGGTGACCCGCACCGCCGAGTCGGTGGTGTTCACGCTCTGCCCGCCCGGCCCGGACGACCGGTAGACGTCGATCCGCAGGTCCTTCTCGTCGACCTCGACCTCGACCTCCTCCGGCTCGGGGTAGACCAGCACCCCGGCGGCGGAGGTGTGCACCCGGCCCTGCGACTCGGTGACCGGCACCCGCTGCACCCGGTGCACGCCGCCCTCGAACTTCAGTCGCGACCAGACCCCGTCGGGGCTGGTGTCACCGGCCTTTGCCTTGATGGCGACCGTGGCGTCCTTGTAGCCGCCGAGGTCGGATTCGGTCGTGTCCAGCACCTCGGCCCGCCAGCCCTGGCGCTCCGCGAACCGCAGGTACATGCGCAGCAGGTCGCCGGCGAACAGCGCGGACTCCTCGCCACCCTCGCCCGACTTGACTTCCAGCAGCACGTCGGAACCGTCGTGCGGGTCGCGGGGCAACAGCAGTTCGGTGAGCTTCGCCTCCAGAACCGGGATCGACCCGGCGAGCCGGTCGGCCTCCTCGGCGAAGGCGGCGTCCTCGGCGGCGAACTCGCGGGCCGTGTCCAGATCGGACTGGGCCTGGTCGAGCTCCCACGCGGTGCGCACGATCGGGGCGAGCTGGGCGTAGCGCCGACCGAGCTTGCGGGCATTCGCCTGGTCAGCATGCACGCCGGGATCGGCCAGCCGCTGTTCCAGTTCCGCGTACTCGGTGAGCATCACTTCAAGCTTCGATGTCTCCACTGGTGACCCTCTTCCGCTGGTTCCTCATTCATTAGCGGCCTCAGCCGCTTGCGGTGGGGCAAGCAACCTGCACCGCCGCGGGCGAGAGGGCGTCTGAGGTTGCGCTGCCCGCACCGCCCCGCAAACCACTTCTGACCCACATCCTTTGCTGCGGACGTTCGGACACCAAACGCGGCGACGGCGCCCGTCCCGCGCTGCTCGCGTGGGACGGGCGCCGTCGGTGCAGCTACTTCTGCGCCTTCTGGCGCTTGCCGTAGCGGGCCTCGAAGCGGGCCACGCGGCCGCCGGTGTCCAGGATCTTCTGCTTGCCCGTGTAGAACGGGTGGCAGTTCGAGCAGACCTCGACTGTGATCTGGCCGGTCTTGCGGGTGCTGCGGGTGGTGAAGCTGTTGCCACAGCCGCAGTTCACCTGCGTGACCACGTATTCGGGGTGGATGCCACTCTTCAACGGCTCGTCCTCTCTACTTGGCCGCCGGGTCCACACGGCCGCTGCCGCGCGGTGAACCGGTGCCGGATCAACCCTGCATTCTGCCAGACCAGGGCTCGTGACCTGCAACGCAGGGGGCCGGTCCGGTATTCCGCAGGGCCTTTGGCGCGTCCGCGCAACCGCCCAACGCACCAAACGAACCGCCTACCGAGCGACCCCCTTTCGAGGGTGCGTCCGGGGTGGTCCGCCGTCCATCCTCGACGCGTGCAGCTTTGTTCGGTCCTGGGAAGACTCACGGTGAAGTCGTGGGTGTTCCTGCCGCTACTCTTCGTATGCAGCGCGGCCGGGGTCGCCGCCCTGCTCGATATGCTGCTCGGGCGCCACCCGAGCCTCGACCAGGAGCTGAGCCTCTCCGCACCGCTGCTGTTCGGGTTCGCCGCCGGGCTGGCCATGTTCACCGCGAGCCACGTCCGCTGGAACTTCCGTTGGCAGCGCCGCAGCCTGCGATTCAGCTACCCGCTGCTGATGGTGGCCTGTGCCCTCGCCACGGACGGGCTGCAGCTGCCCGTGGTCGCCGCGCTCGCCGTCGGCCCGGTCGGAGCCGCGCTGCTGGCCGTCCTGCTGGTCCGCGCCTACCGAGAGCGGGACATTCCGGAGTGCTCCCGGGCATGACGTCGCGCAGGTGCGAGCATGGGAACCTTCCTGTCACCCACTCCCAAGAAAGCGGCAGGGCCCGCACCGGGGTCGGTGCGGGCCCTGCCGTCGGGTGGGAACGGGACAGCCGGTGGGAACCGGTCAGTCGTCGTCCTTGCCCGGGGTGGTCTTGGCGACCTGCATCAGGAACTCGATGTTGGTGCGCGTCTTGCGCAGCCGGTCCTGCAGGAGTTCCAGCGCCTGCTGCGCGTCGAGCGCGGCGAGCACCCGGCGCAGCTTGTGCGTGACGGCCAGCTCGTCGGGCGAGAGCAGGATCTCGTCCTTGCGGGTGCTGGAGGAGTCGACATCCACCGCCGGGAACAGCCGCTTGTCCGCGAGCTTGCGGTCCAGCTTCAGCTCCGCGTTACCGGTGCCCTTGAACTCCTCGAAGATGACCGTGTCCATCGTGGAACCGGTCTCCACCAGCGCCGTGGCGAAGATGGTCAGCGAGCCGCCGTTCTCGATGTTGCGGGCCGCGCCGAGGAACCGCTTCGGCGGGTACAGCGCCGTGGAGTCCACACCACCGGACAGGATTCGCCCGGACGCCGGGGCCGCCAGGTTGTAGGCGCGGCCCAGTCGCGTGATCGAGTCCAGCAGGACGACCACGTCGTGGCCCATCTCGACGAGCCGCTTGGCCCGCTCGATGGACAGCTCGGCGACCGTGGTGTGGTCCGACGGCGGCCGGTCGAAGGTGGAGGCGATGACCTCACCTTTGACCGAGCGCTGCATGTCGGTGACCTCTTCCGGACGCTCGTCGGCGAGGACGACCATCAGGTGGCACTCGGGGTTGTTGGTGGTGATCGCGTTGGCGATCGCCTGCAGCACCATCGTCTTACCGGCCTTCGGCGGCGAGACGATCAGCGCGCGCTGCCCCTTGCCGACGGGCATCACCAGGTCGATGATCCGGCCGGTCAGGTTGTGCGGCTCGGTTTCGAGGCGCAGCCGCTCGTTCGGGTAGAGCGGCGTCAGCTTGTGGAACTCGGGGCGGTTCTTCGCCGCGTCCGGCTCCAGGCCGTTGATGGAGTCCACCCGAACCAGCGGGTTGAACTTCTGCCGCTGCTGTTCGCCGTCGCGGGGCTGCCGGATGACGCCCTTGATCGCGTCGCCGCGGCGCAGCCCGTACTTGCGGACCAGCGACAACGACACGTAGACGTCGTTCGGGCCAGCCAAGTAGCCGGAGGTGCGCACGAAGGCGTAGTTCTCCAGCACGTCCAGGATGCCAGCCACCGGCAGCAGCACGTCGTCCTCGCGGACCTCGGGCTCGCCGCCCTCGCCGCGGCCGCGGTTGCGGCGGCGGTCGCGGAACCGGCGGCCACGACCCCGACGACCGCCCTCGTCGTCATCGTCGTCAGGCCGGTTATCGCGGTCCCGGTCCTGCCGGTTGCCGCGGTCCTGGCGGCTGTCCCGCTCCTGGCGGTTCTCCCGCTCCTGGCGGCTGTCCCGCTCCTGGCGGTTCTCCCGCTCCTGGCGGCTGTCCCGCTCCTGGCGGTTCTCCCGCTCCTGGCGGCTGTCCCGCTCCTGGC
>NZ_JBSFLZ010000036.1:0-25637 GCF_053599315.1 Saccharopolyspora sp. NPDC000995 | reverse complement strand
GGCGGCTGTCCCGCTCCTGGCGGTTCTCCCGCTCCTGGCGGCTGTCGCGGCCTTCCGACTTACGCTCGGCGCCGCGCTGCTCGTCGGCACCACCCGATTCGGCGGCCGCGCCGACCCGACCGGGCGAACGGCGGCGGCGGGTGCCACGCCGGTTGTCGTCCTCACCTGCGGACTCGGCGGCGTGTGGGCGCCGGGTGCGGCCGCGAGTGGGGGCACCATTGGTCCCGCTGCCGGACTCGGCCGGGGTCTCGCGCGGGGCGGCCTCGGTCTCGTCCAGCGCCGGCTGATGGGCCTTGGCGGCCGGGACCTCCTCGGCGCGGGCCATGCTCTTCTTGGTGGAGCGGGTCCGCGGTGCGGTCGTGCCGCCCTGCTTCTCCTTGATCGCGGCGATCAGGTCGCCCTTGCGCAGACCACCAGTCTCGATCCCCAGTTCCCCCGCGAGTTGGCGCAGTTCGGCGAGAACCATGCCGGAGAGTCCGCCACGTCGCCGCGGGGTGCCGTTGGCCTCGGATTCCTGCTGGCCAGCCGAAGAGGCGTTCGTCGCCTCGCTGCTCAACAGTTCGGTGTTGCTCACGAATGTCCTTCCTGACCGGACCGCGCCTCCTACGCGACCCAGCGGATTGCCCGCCCGCTCTTGGAGTGCGGGCGGCCGGTGTGTGCTACCAGCCCTCTTGCCGGTTCGGATCAGCTTCGCGCACGCGACGCGACCGATTTCGGCGATGGCTCGGGGAACCAGCAGCACCGGGCGGTGGGAGGTACCCGGCTCGCGTGGTCCATGTGTGACGCATCCACTCCGATCCACACGTGCCGATGCACGCCCTGCTGCCGCCTCATTCCAGGATTTCCCGACTCACATTGCGCCCGGTGGAGAACCGGGACGCTACGGGACGTCGAACTGGCGTCATGGTCACCTCGGGGGCCACACCGTGGAACTTAAGGCCCCCACCCCGACATCGGCAACGATGTGCACCACCGATCGTCCCGAAGCGAACTCAATTGAGTTGACAACTCCTGCCTCGGTCACCGCGATCGCCCCGAACCCGCTAAGTTGATCTTCACCCGTGGCGGGTGGAGTTCAATTCACAGCGGGAGATGCGTCCCGGAAAACGATGTTCCGGGCACGGCACCGGCGCCCTGGGCGCGGTGACTGATTGACCTTGAGGGTAGACGCCCCGTAGTCCGGGTGCAACAACCCCCCTGGGCGTGGCACGCCCTTCGCAGATCACGCCATCGACAACTGCCCAACAAAAGCTGCGGTTAGCGGCCGACGACACTTCCTTTGTACCACTCGTCCGCAAGTCGCCGGGCTCGGGGGCCGTGAACTGGGCTTTTCGGCCCGGTTCACGGCATGCGGGTCAGGCCTGCGGCTCGACCCGCACGCCAGCCGGATCGACCGGAAGACGCAGCTCGTCGAAGCCGTTCGGCGCAATGTCGGCGGGAAGCTCCCCGCCTGGCGGGAACGCCAGTACCGTCGGGCCCGCACCGGACACGGCGGCGGCGATTCCGACCGCGCGCAGCCGACGGACCAGCGCGATGGTTTCCGGCCAGGCCGACTCGCGGTAGTTCTGGTGCAGCCGGTCGTCGGTGGCGGCCAGCAGCAACGCCGGATCGCTGGTGATGGCGTGCACCGCCAGCGCCGCACGGCTGGCCGCGAACGCCGCGTCCGCGTGCGGAACCCGTTCGGGCAACAGGCCGCGGGTGGTGTGCGTCAACGACTCCTCTTGGGGGACAAGGACGATCGGTGACACGTCCGGGTGCGGCCGCATCCGGACCGCGTGGAAGCGCCCGGATTCCTGCCAGGCGACGACGAATCCGCCGAGCAGGCTCGCCGCGGCGTTGTCCGCGTGTCCTTCCCGGACCGCGGCCAGCTGCAACGCCCGGTCGGTGTTTTCGTTGTCGCGCAAATCGAATCCGGCGAGCCCGAAGGCGGCGGCGACCCCGGCGACGATGGCCGCCGCCGAGGAGCCCAACCCGCGGGAGTGTGGAATCGAGTTCTGGCAGTGCAACCGCAGCGCCGGCGCCGCGAAACCCAGTTCGGCCAATGCTTTGTGGATGACCCGCACCACCAGGTGACGCTCGTCAGTGGGCAGTTCGGCGGCGCCCTGCCCCTCGACCAACACGCTCGCCGAACTCGCGGCTCCATCGACGACCTGCACGGAAACCGCGTCGTACAAGGACAACGCCATGCCCAGGGTGTCAAAACCGGAGCCGAGGTTCGCGGTGGAGCCGGGCACCGTCACCCGGACGGCCGATACCGGCAGTCCGGTCATGCCAGTTCCAGCGCGGTGGCGACCGCGCCGGGGTCCACCGGCAGCGGCTCGACCTCGACCATGCCGGACAGGGCGGTGTCCGGGTCCTTGAGGCCATGGCCGGTGACCGTGCACACCACGACCGAACCGACCGGGAGCCGGCCGTCGGCGGCGGTGGCCAGCAGGCCGGCGACGCTGGACGCCGAGGCGGGCTCGACGAAGACGCCTTCCCGCGCGGCCAGCGTCCGGTAGGCGTCGAGGATCTGCTCGTCAGTCACCGCTTCGAACAGCCCGCCGGACTCGTCCTTCGCGCGCACCGCACCGGCCCACGACGCCGGGCTGCCGACCCGGATCGCGGTCGCGATGGTCTCCGGCTGCGCGATGGGCTGGCCGTGCACCAGCGGTGCGGCACCGGCGGCCTGGAAACCGAACATGCGCGGCGCCTGCTCGATCACGCCGTCGGCCGCGTACTCGGTGTAGCCCTTCCAGTAGGCCGTGATGTTGCCGGCGTTGCCGACCGGCAGGCAGTGCACATCGGGCGCCCGGCCGAGCGTGTCGCAGATCTCAAACGAGGCGGTCTTCTGCCCCTCCAGGCGGACCGGGTTGACCGAGTTGACCAGGGTCACCGGGTGCTCGGCGGAGGTCTTGCGGGCCAGCTCCAGGCAGTCGTCGAAGTTGCCCTGGACCTGAAGGATCTTCGCGCCGTGCACGACCGCCTGGGCGAGCTTGCCGAGCGCGATCTTGCCCTGCGGCACCAGCACTGCCGAGGTCAGCCCAGCGCGAGCGGCGTAGGCCGCGGCCGAGGCCGAGGTGTTGCCGGTCGAAGCGCAGATCACGGCCTTGCTGCCCTCGGCGAGGGCGTGCGTGATGGCCACCGTCATGCCGCGGTCCTTGAACGAACCGGTGGGGTTGGCGCCCTCCACCTTCAGGTAGACGGTGCACCCGGTGAGCTCGGAGAGGTGGTGGGCCGGCACCAGCGGGGTGTTGCCCTCCTGCAGGGTCACGATGCGCGCCCCGTCCGGTACCGGGACCCGGTCCCGGTACGCCTCGATCAGGCCAGGCCACCCAGCACCGGACCGCACCGGCACACCCTGGACGTTCGTCACGACGATTCACCTTCCACGCGCATCACGCTGACTACCTCGCGCACCACCGGTAGCTGCGCGATCTTGTCCACTGTGGACCTCAGTGCCGCATCGGGCGCGGTGTGGGTGACCACCACGAGGCTGGCCTCCGCTCCCCTGCCCTGCTGGCGCACCACCGAAATGCTCACATCGTGCTCGTTGAACGTGGCCGCGACCTGCGAGAGCACGCCCGGCTTGTCGGCCACGTCGAGGCTGATGTGGTAGCGGGTCGGGGTCTTGCCCATCGGACGCATCGGCAGCTGCGCGTGCGCCGACTCACGGGGCCCCTTGCCCGCCACGACCAGGTTACGGGCGACGGCGACGAGATCGCCGAGCACCGCGCTGGCGGTCGGCGCTCCCCCGGCGCCCTGCCCGTAGAACATCAGCTGACCGGCGGCCTCGGCCTCGACGAACACCGCGTTAAACGCGTCACCGACCCCGGCCAGCGGGTGGCTGCGCGGGATCATCGCCGGGTGCACGCGGGCCGAAACCGACTCGGTGCCGTCCTCGTCGACCACCCGCTCGCAGATCGCCAGCAGCTTCACCGCGCGGTCCAGGGTGCGCGCCGCGGCAATGTCGCCGGGCGTGACCGCCGCGATGCCCTCGCGGTGGACGTCGCTGGCGGTGACCCGGGTGTGGAAGGCCAGCGAGGCCAGGATCGCTGCCTTCGCGGCGGCGTCGAAGCCGTCCACGTCCGCGGTCGGGTCCGCCTCGGCGTAGCCCAGCCGACCGGCCTCGTCCAGCGTCTCGGAGTAGCCAGCGCCGGTGGAGTCCATCGCCGACAGGATGTAGTTGGTGGTGCCGTTGACGATGCCCATGACCCGGTTGATCCGGTCCCCGGCCAGCGACTCGCGCAGCGGGCGCAGCAGCGGGATCGCGCCCGCCACGGCCGCCTCGAAGTAGATGTCGGCGCCCGAGGCGTCGGCCGCCGCGTACAACTCGGAGCCGTGCTCGGCCAGCAACGCCTTGTTCGCGGTCACCACCGACTTGCCGGACCTTAGCGCGGTCAGCAACAAGCTGCGGGCCGGTTCGATGCCGCCGATCAGTTCCACGATGACGTCGACATCGCCATCCACCAGCGCTTGCGCGTCGGTGGTGAGCAGGTGCTCGGGCACGTCGGGGTGCTTGTGCGGGCGGCGCACGGCCACCCCGGTCACCAGCATCGGCGCGCCGGTGCGCGCGGCGAATTCCTCCGGTTGGTCCTGCAATAGGCGCAGCACCTCGGTACCGACGGTCCCGCACCCCAAGAGCGCGACCCGGATCGGTTCACGGTCGTGGATCACTCACACCTCCAGCCGGAGCAGGTCGTCCTCGGTCTCCCTGCGCAGCAGCAACCGCGCCTGACCATCGCGAACCGCCACCACGGGCGGCTTGGGCAGGCGGTTGTAGTTGCTGGCCATCACGTAGCAGTACGCGCCGGTGGCGGCCACCGCTAGCAGGTCTCCCGGAGCAATGTCCTCCGGCAGCCAGCTGTCGCGCACCACTACGTCACCGGATTCACAGTGTTTGCCCACGATACGGGACAGCACGGCGGGCACCTCGGCACCGCGGGAAACCAGGCGGCAGTCGTAGACGGCGTCGTAGAGCGAGGTGCGGATGTTATCGCTCATGCCGCCGTCCACGCTCACGTACTTGCGCTCCACGTCGCTGCCGAGCGCCACGTCCTTGATGGTGCCGACCGCATAGACGGTCACCATGCCCGGGCCGACGATGGCGCGGCCGGGCTCGACGGCGATCTTCGGCACCGGGATACCGGCGTTCTCGGCTTCCTTGCCGACGATCTCGTGCAGCCGGACCGCCAGCTGCGCGGACGGCAGCGGGTCGTCCTCGGCGGTGTAGGCGATGCCCAGACCACCACCGAGATCCACGGTGGAAGCGGTGGCCAGCGCGTCGGCGCCGTGCTCCTCACGCAGCTCCGCCAGCAGCCGGACCACCCGGTGCGCGGCCAGCTCGAAGCCGTCCACGTCGAAGATCTGCGAGCCGATGTGGCTGTGCAGGCCGGACAGCACCAGCGAGTCGGCGTTGAGCACGCGGTGCACCGCCTCGGCGGCCTGCCCGTTGGCCAGCGAGAAACCGAACTTCTGGTCCTCGTGCGCGGTCGCGATGAACTCGTGGGTGTGCGCCTCGACGCCGACGGTGATGCGCACCAGCACATGCTGGCGGACGCCTCGCTCGGTGGCGATGTGGTCCAGCCGGGTGATCTCGTGGAACGAGTCCAGCACTACGGAACCGACCCCGGCCTCGACCGCGTCGGTCAGCTCGGCGACGGACTTGTTGTTGCCGTGGAAGGTGATCCGCTCGGGCGGGAATCCGGCGCGCAGCGCCACGGCGAGCTCGCCGCCGCTGCACACGTCCAGGCTCAAGCCCTCCTCGGCGACCCACTTGGCGACCTCGGTGCACAGGAACGCCTTCGAGGCGTAGTGCACGGCAGCCGGGTCGCCGAACGCTTCGGCGTAGTCGCGGCAGCGCGACCGGAAGTCGTCCTCGTCGAGCACGAACAGTGGGGTGCCGAAGCGTTCGACGAGCTCCCGGACGTCGATCCCGGCGAACCGGGTGACGCCGTCGGTGCCGCGCTCGCAGTTGCGCGGCCACACGTGCGGGTGCAGCAGGTCGAGTTCTTCGGCGGTGCTCGGAACAGGCCCTGCGGTGTTGCCGGGCGGCACGACATCGGCGTGCCGCGGTCCGGCGGGATGGGCGCGCATTTACAGCTCCTTCGCGCGGCCTGCCGCTGGACAGGCCGTTGTTGCGTACATCGGCTCGCGCCAGGGCCCTACATCTTCTCGGGGGCGTTGACCCCGAGCAGGCCGAGGCCGTTGGCGAGGACCTGGCGGGTCGCCTCGCACAGCTGCAGCCGCGCGATGGTCAACGGGCTCGCCTGGTCGTCACCGGGCTGCAGCACCCGGCACGCGTCGTAGAACTTGTGGTACGCGGCAGCCACGTCCTCCACGTAGCGGGCCACCCGGTGCGGTTCCCGCAGCTGGGCGGCCGAGCGCACCACGCGCGGGAATTCACCCAGGGTGCGGATCAGGTCGCCCTCACGTTCGTGGGTGAGCAGCGACAGGTCGGCGTCGTCCACCGAACCCAGCTCGATGCCGAGCGAGGCGGCGTTGCGCTGCAGCGAAGCCAGCCTGGCGTGCGCGTACTGCACGTAGAAGACCGGGTTCTCGTTGGTGCGCTTGCTGATCAGGTCCAGGTCGATGTCGACCGCGGAGTCCGCGGAGGACCGGATCAGCGAGTATCGGGCCGCGTCGACGCCGACAGCGTCGACGAGGTCCTCCAGGGTCACGACGGTGCCTGCGCGCTTACTCATCCGCACCGCTGCGCCATCGCGCACCAGGTTTACCATCTGCCCGATGAGGATCTCGACGACGGCGGGGTCGTCGCCCAGCGCCGCGGCGGCCGCCTTCAGCCGCGCGATGTAGCCGTGGTGGTCGGCGCCCAGCATGTAGATGCACAGGTCGAAACCGCGACGGCGCTTGTCCCGCAGGTAGGCGACGTCGCCGGCTATGTAGGCGGGCGCGCCGTCGCTCTTGATCAGCACCCGGTCCTTGTCGTCGCCGTACTCCGTGGAGCGCAGCCACCAGGCGCCGTCGCAGAAGTACACGTGACCGGACTTCTTGAGCTCCTCAACGCACTCGGCGACAGCGCCGGAAGTGTGCAGCGAATCCTCGTGGAAGAACACGTCGAAGTCGGTGCCGAACTCGTGCAAGCTCTGCTTGATCTCGTCGAACATCAGCCCGACGCCGATGCGGCGGAACGTCTCGTTGCGCTCCGCTTCGGGCAGCTCCACGGCGTTCGGCTCGGCCTTGAGCACGGCCGCGGCGATGTCGGCGATGTAGTCGCCGCCGTAGCCGTCCACCGGGGCGGGCTCGCCCTTCGCGGCGGCGACCAGGGACCGGACGAACCGGTCGATCTGCGCGCCGGCGTCGTTGAAGTAGTACTCGCGGGTCACCTCGGCGCCCTGCGCGGCCAGCACGCGGCCCAGCGCGTCGCCGACCGCCGCCCACCGGGTGCCGCCCAGGTGGATAGGGCCGGTCGGGTTGGCCGAGACGAACTCCAGGTTGACCTTCAGCGCGGTGTACAGATCGCCGCGTCCATAGGCGGCGGAGCCGTTGAGCACCTCGCGCACGATCTGGCCCTGCGCGTCGGCGGCCAGTCGCAGGTTGAGGAAGCCCGGCCCGGCGACGTCCACGGAGTCGATGGCGTCCTGCCCGGTCAGCGCCTCGGCCAGCCAGCCAGCGAGATCCCGCGGCGAAACGCCGACCTTCTTGGCGACCCGCATGGCCAGGTTGGTCGCGTAGTCGCCGTGCTCCGGGTTGCGGGGTCGCTCGACCGTCACCGCCTCCGGCAGGACGGAAGTGTCCAGATCCCTGGCGATGAGGACCTCGACGGCGGTGTTGCGGACCAGTTCTGCGAGCGCGGCGGGAGTCACCCTATGCAGTCTAAGGATGCGTCCTCGCTGCTCAGCCAACGGGTTCGGCACGGCGAGACCGGGCACACCACTCCGTGTGATCACATTGTCACTCATATGTGAGAACGTGGTGGCGAGCATGGGACGCACGGCCACCCGAAGCGCCCGCAATCTCTACACTGACGGGCCGGATCCCCCGGTGGTTCTTGTCGAGACGAGGTTTGCGAACAGCATGGCGAACAGGAAGAACAAAGCGGTGCGCGGCGCCGTGGTGCACCAGCGGTCGATCCCCTGGATGCTGATCTCCGGCGTCACCGTCGTGGTGGTGTTCGCGGCCGTGATCTTCGGCTACGCGTACTCCCGGTGGTCCGGGCAGGAAGCCGTCCGGCAGGCCCAGGCCGAGGCGGAGAAGGCGACCGAGGCGTTCAAGCCGTCGCCGCAGAACCCGGACCCGTCGAAGGCGATCCCCGGCGTCACCGTCGTGAACTACCCGGGCCAGATGCACGTCACCCCCACGCAGCGGGTTGCCTACGACCACAGCCCACCGTTCGGCGGCCCGCACGACGGGATCTGGGCCGACTGCACCGGAGTGGTCTACCCGGAGGCGGTGCGCACCGAGAACATGGTCCACTCGCTGGAGCACGGCGCGGTGTGGATCGCCTACAACCCGGACAAGGTCGACGGGCCCGGTCTGGAGCGGCTCAAGGCCCGCGTGGACGGCAAGCCCTACACGGTGATGTCGCCGTACCCGGGTCTGGACAGTGCGATCTCGTTGCAGTCGTGGGGCCACCAGCTCAAGGTCGACCGCGCCGACGACCAGCGCATCGACCAGTTCATCACCGCGCTGCGGTTGAACAACAACGGCGCCTACCCGGAGGTCGGCGGCTCCTGCCAGGCCTACCCGGGCGCGTTCGACACGAACAACCCGCCGAAGTTCGACGGAACCCCGCCCGGCCCGGGCGCGGTCCCCATGGACGGCCGCGGCTCCTCCCAGGCTTCCGGCGAGATGGGTCAGTGAGCAGTGTCGGTTGAGGCGCGGCGGCCGCTCGTGGCCCGCATCTTCGTGGCCGTCGCGGCCGCGGTCGCCCTGCTGCTGCTCGGGGCGGCGCTCGGTCTGCTGATCCGGGTGCCGTCCTTCGACAGCGCCGAACCGAAGCCAACAACGGTCGACATCGGGTTCGCGCAGGACATGTCGGTGCACCACCAGCAGGCGGTGACCATGGCGACGCTCGCGCGCGAGCGCGCCGCCGACATCGCCGTGCGGCAGCTGGCGTTCGACATCGAAACCAACCAGCGCGATCAGATCGGCCGGATGCAGGGCTGGCTCAGCCTGTGGGGCCAGCCCGCGCAGGACGTCGGCCCGCTGATGACATGGATGACGGCGGACGGTGGCCACGACCACACCGCTCCCGCGGCGGCCGGGGCGTCCTCGGGAGGACTGATGCCGGGCATGGCCACCAGCGCGGAGATGTCCCAGCTGCAGTCGCTACGCGGCCCGGAGTTCGACGTCTACTTCCTGCAGCTGATGCTGCGCCACCACGAAGGCGGCGCCCCGATGGCCGACTACGGCGCGACGCACGCGGCGCTGCCAGCGGTGCGCGAGCTGGCGAAGAACATGCTCGGCTCGCAGCGCAGCGAGAGCGACCTGATGCGCTCCATGCTCTCCGAACGAGGCGCACAACCGCTGCGCTGACGCGAGCATGGGAACCTTCCTGTCACCACCGGGCGGCGATCACCAGGTCAGGGCTTGGCAACGCTTGGCGCATTCCGCGGGTTCGACCTGCAGGGTCGCGTGGTCGATCTGGTAGCGCTCGGCCAGGAGGCGCTGCGCCGCGATCAGCACGCCGCCGTGGTCGGCGCCAGCCCCGGTGGTGAGGTGGGCCGAGGCGACCTCCATACCCGAGGTGAGGGTCCACACGTGCAGGTCGTGCACCTCGGTGACCGATGGCAGCGCGGCGAGATCGGCCCGCAGCACCTGCACGTCCACGCCCTCGGGCGCTTGCTGGACGAGGATCCGCAGCGCCTTCCGGGCGAGCTTCCAGGTTCGCGGCAGCACGAACAGGCCGACGGCGACGGCGACGATCGGGTCTGCCAGGTACCAACCGAACGCCCAGGTCACGGCGCCACCGATCAGCACGCCGACGGAACCGATGGTGTCCGCGAGCACTTCGAGGTAGGCGCCGCGCACGTTCAGGCTCTCGTTGGCGCCCTGGCGCAGCAGCGCGAACACCACCAGATTGGCAACCAGTCCTGAGGCGGCGGTCAGCATCATCGGCAGGCCGGCGACCTCCGGCGGTTCCTGGAACCGGGCGATGGACTCGTAGAGGATGTAGCCGGCGACGCCGAACAGCAGCACGGCATTGGCGAGCGCGGCCAGCACTTCCATGCGGTAGAGGCCGAAGGTCCGCTTGTCCCCGACCGGTCGCCGCGCTGCGGTGATCGCGGCCAGCGCCATGCCGACCCCGAGCACGTCGGTGAGCATGTGCCCGGCGTCGGAGAGCAGCGCCAGCGATGAGGTGAAGTAGCCGACCAGCGCTTCAAGGACGAAGAACGCGAGCAGGATCGCGAACGACGCGACCAACCGCCGCAGGTAACGACCGGATGCGCTGACCGCATCGGCGGCCGAGCCGTGCCCGTGCCCCTGACCCATCGACCATCCTCCCCACGCAACCCTCAAATACATAGTGAAGTATGCATGAATGCACGTGTCAAGTCTTGGAATCCCACCCGCCTGGACGCGAGCAAGGGAACCTTCCTGCCATCCGCGACAGGAAGGTTCCCTTGCTCGAACTGCGCCGCGAAGGTCCGGTGAAATGCGAGAAGAGGCAATCCGACCCCCGCCGAAGGGGACCTGCCGGGTGCGCTAAGCTAACGATCGTCCGCAGCGACAAGCCCTCGTAGCTCAGCGGATAGAGCACTGCCCTCCGGAGGCAGGTGTCACAGGTTCGAGTCCTGTCGAGGGCGCAATACAGTAGCAGTGAGATCCGCCCCTGAGCAGGCAGAATGCCCTCAGGGGCGGATCTCGCATTTCGGCCATTGCCTGTCGTGCGATGCACGTGGACGGCTTTGATCAGGTCGACCGCCACGAGATCGTGATCACGCACGACCTTGCCGGTCATAGACGCGGACGATTGGCTGATGGACACGTCGACGACAAGCCGCGGCTTAGAACGGAGGGCTACGGCGGCCAACCGATAGGTCCACGTCCAGCGCCGCCAGCCAGGCCAGGTGGCAACCTAGCTGCGGACCGCCGGATCCATGGTTGAGGCTCACATGCTGCTCGTCCCGGCTGAGAATCGTCCGCAAGCGGTCCCTTTTCGCACACCGCCACTCCTGGCTTCCGCACATGTCCGGCCTGGAACCCGAAGGCATACCGGCGCACAGAGATCAGCTTCTTAGCGGGTTCTCCGCTAAGGGACCGATTCGTCCCGTCATCGGGTGGTGTGGGCGCCGCCGTTCACGTGCAGGGTTTGGCCCGTGATGTGGCTCGTGCTCTCGGACGCCAGGAAGTACGCGGCCTCGGCGATGTCGCTCGGGGGACCCGGCCGCCCGTTGAGGGTCGCTTCGATCAGCGCCATACGGCGTTGTTCGCTGAGCTGCCCGTGGAAGAACTCGGTTCCTCGATGTAGCCCGGAGCGATCAGGTTGGCCGTCAGGCCCTTCGGGCCGATCTGCGCGGGCAGGCCGCTGGCGTTCCAGGCCGCCAGCGCCGCCTTCTCCGCGCCGTAGGAGGTAGGCATATTCGGCGCCGATGGATCCGACGTTGATGATGGTGCCGCCCGGCCGCAGCTTGTCGAGCACGGCCGTCGTGGTGAGCACCGCGCTGAGCAGGTTGTCGTCCAGATTCGCGCGCCACGTGTCCTGCATCTGCTCCAAGTCCGCCGCTTCCCCGGCCCGCTGGAGGTCGGTGTTGCCGCCGGCGATGTTGACCAGCACGTCGAGGTGTTCCACGAGTTCAGCCGCCAGCTCTGCCACCTGCCCAGGATCGGCCGCATCGCAGGCGATCAAGCGGACATCGAGTTCGGCTGCCGCAGCCGCCAGCCGTTCCGGGTTGCGGCCGGTGATGATCACGGTGTCCCCGGCGGCGGGGAATCTTGCTGCCACGCCCTGCTGGATTCCGCCGCCTCCGGTCACCAGCACGACGCGGTTCACTGTTGACTCCCAAACTGATACGTTTAGTTCTAAACGTAGCGCGGGAGGTTGTCGATGTCCAACAGTTCAGGCGCCGAGGATTATCCGCTCGCTTCGACCTCCACGTGGCCGACGGCGGACATCGCTACCGCCTGGCAACGCGAACTCCCCGGCGTGAACACGGATTCCATCGAGGTCATCACCCCAATCTGGCGCATCGCGAAAGTTCTCGCCGACGACCGGCGGCGCACCCTGAACAGGCTCGGGATCGATCCGTCCACGCTGGACCTGCTCAGCGTGATCCGCCGCGCCGGGCCGCCATACGAACTCACCACTCGCGAGATCACCCGCCGAACGCTGGTCACCCCCGGCGCGGTCTCCCAGCGCATCGCACGGGCCGAACAGGCTGAGCTGGTCGCCCGAGCACCGTCAACGGCATCGCACCGAGCGGTGGCCGTCCGGCTGACCGACGCCGGTCACCGCCTCATCGAAGCCACCGTGCGCGAGCTGTTCGAACACGAATCGCAGCTGGTCAGCGTGCTCGGAGTGGCCGAACGCGTGTCCCTCACCGGATTCCTCGCCAAGCTCGAACAATCGCTTGTCGAACCGTCCCAGGACGAACCGGCGGGGTAAGAATCGTCCACTTCGGACTCATTCGGGGCCCTGCTCAACCGGTTCAGCTTCCCCGTTTGGGCAGGATGCCGAACAGGTTCCGTTTGCCGCGGATCACGTTAGGTGACAGGAAGATTCCCATGCTCCACCTCGCCTGGCGAAGGCCAGTCGCTGCCCAACAGCTGCGAAGCCGAACCGCGCCAGGAGACACCGAAGTTCGCGGGTTGAACCGATCCGGCACGTGGTAGGTTTGCGGTCACTGATCGCGCTCGGCGGCTCCGCCGGAGAACGAGCCGAGCTCGTAGAAGTCATTTATGTGACCGTGGACGAGTTCGACGGCCCGCGGCGCGTCGTACTCTTCGATGGCCCGCAGGATCTCCCGGTGCTCGGCGCGCACCGCCTTCGCGGTCTCGCGCCAGTCCGCCAACTGCTCGTATGCGTCGATCATCTGGCGTTGGATGGCGGTGCGCAGCGAGCTCATCAGGTAGGAGGCCAGTGAGTTGCCGGTGGATTCCGCGACCCGCACGTGGAATTCGGTGTCCAGCCGGTTGAAGTCGCGGGCGGTGAGCTCTGGCGCGTCCATCTGGTCCAGGATGCCGCGCAACGCCTCGTGATCCTCGAGGGTTGCATTGCGCGCCGCGTCGGCGACCGCCCACTCCTCCAGCATCAGCCGGGTGCGGATGACGTCGGTGTCGCTGAAATGCCCGAGCGCCAACTGCATCTTCAGCAGGATCGCGAAGCCCTCGCCGGGACGACCGACGAACACCGTCCCCCCTTCGGGGCCCCGGCCGGGCCGAACGTCGACAATGCCGAGCGCTTCCAGCACGCGCAGCGCCTCACGCAGCGACGGGCGGCTGACGCCGAGGAGCTGTGAGAGTTCACGTTCGCTGGGCAGCCGGTCGCCCGGTGCGAGCAGCCCCTCCAGCATGCGCTGCTCGATCTGCGCCATGACCTGCTCGTAAGTGCGGACCTTGCGCACCGGCTCCCATGAGCTCTGGCTCGCGGAACTCATGTTTCTCCTCGATCTCCAGCGGTGGTGCCCGGGACCGCTCTACCTTACGGGCGACCTCCGCAGCTGTCTGGCGTCAGCCACGCGTCGTCCGTTCCAGCTCGCGCCGCAACTGCACTGCCAGCATCGACTCGTCCACTTCGATGTCGTCCCAACCGAGCACGCCGCCTTCGGGAACGTCGTTGCGCAGCTTGAAACCACGCGCTAACCCCATCGGCAACGCACCCGACTTCAGCGACACCTCGGCCGGGGTGAGCCTCCGTAAACCATGTAGCCGCCCTTCACCGTCGAGGATGTCCCCAGCCTTGAGGGCGCGTTTGGCGACCGAGACCACGTCGCCGCGGAAGCCAGTCGGGCATCCGGTCGCCTCGCCGCGCACTGCGGCCGAAGCGACGCTGACGCCGAGTTCGAGGCCGATCAGGTGGTACGGCCGGTAAAGCGAGCCTTAGCGCCCGGTCTCATCCGTGCGCACACCATATTCGGCGAAGCACTGGACGGCGTAGTCGGTGCACGCTTCGAAGGTGACCTAGACGCCCCAACGCAGGTCCCGCGCCACCTCGGCGCCGTCGCGGCGCAGGCTGGAGGCGATCTCGACGGTGCCCCGTCGGGCCAGCTGACCGCCGATCTCGGCAGCCCGGAACACTATTGTCAGGTCGTCGACGCCGCAGGGCAGGAAAAACAGACCTTCGTCCTGTCGCACAAGCTCGCAGATCAGCGTCGGCTGGTCGCCGTATCCCCTCGAGAAGACGACTCCGGCTTTCCGGGCCCACTCGGCGAGCAGCGGCCCCACCATCCAGTCGGCCTCGACGTCGACCATCACGCCGTGCCGACCGGCATCGATCGCCCGGACAGCGTGATACGTGCCTGCCACCGGATCGCCGATGATCTCCAAACCACGTCCAGGCCCGGAGCATCGACCAGTGCACCGGCGCTGTCGGTGACATTCGTCCCGCCGCTGCGCAACGCCTCGTCGAAGTCGGCCGCCGCGTAACGCTCCGCGGGCCAACCAGTGCGCTCCAGCGCTGCACGTGCCCGCTGTGGCGCCAGATCCGCGACACCGACGACGTGCACGCATTCGGTGCTCAACGCCTGAGCGAGGAACATCGAAGCGAACTTCCCCATCCTGATCAACCCTACCCTGACCGGTCCCCGATCCCGTGCCCGCTCATCCAACAAGGTGGGGAGATTCATCAAACCCCTTACTGGCCATACGGTCTGGCCACAACTGGCATCGAACCCAGGTTCACCACAAACCACCGCCAACCCGCCATAGGGGGCGACAGCATGGGAACTTTCCTGTCTTCCGAACCGCGACAACGCAGTTCGGAAGCGGGGCCACCGATCTTCCAAAGTAGTTGAAAACGATTATCATTGATTGCTGGGGGGGTCGGTCACCTCGGCTCTGCAGCAAGGGAACCTTCCTGTCACCAGAAGCGAACACGCACCATCAAATCCCCAGAGAGGACGCGATGGCGGAGCACAACCTCGAACACCGCATCGGCGAGTACACCCTTCGGCAGCCCGACGACCCGATGCCGACGGAGCACGAGAGGTCATGCTCGACACCTTCTACGAGGAGTTCGGACACGGCTACGACCCGAGATGGCACGCGGACGTAATCGGCATCGAGCACGCATACCTCCAAAATCCCCGGCAAGCCCTGTTCGTCGCGGCCCGCAACGGCGAGGTTGCGGCGACAACCGCAGTGCGTGCCAACGGACCCAGCGGCCTGCGACATCCACAATGGAACGTCGACCGCTACCCGAGCGGCGCGACCGCCTAGTTGCTAAGGGGTTTACGCCGACGGGGCGCATCGCCGACACGGCCGCACGCCCCCTAGCTAGTTGCGATGGCTTGCAATTTCATGGCCGACACCGATGGATATTCGGCGATCTACCTGCACACCAACCCGGCGATCGAAGAAGCCAAACCCTTCTGGCACGCGATGGCAAAGGAGATCTACGACGCGCGCAGAGATCACCAGTACATCCCGGCCATCCACTTCGGATTTCCCGATTCCGCGCTGAACGCACCCGATCGGGATCGACACGATCCCGGGGTTGCTCAGCGGGAACCACGCGAAGTCCACACCGGGCAGGATCGAGTCCGGCGAACCCGAAACAACCGGTGAGAAGATGACCAGCACCAGGCACGAGCTCAACCCGCCGTAGATCCCCAATAGCGTGCCGCAGGTGTTGAACGCCGCCAGAACAGCGAGAACAGCAGCGCCGACAGGTTCGCTGAAGCGGCAACCGCAAACGCAAGCGAGACCAGGAACGCGATGTGCTGCCCTTTGACGAGGATCCCTCCGAGGATCGACGCGGCACCGATCACGAGCGCGGTCACTCGCGCCACACGAACCTCCGAATCCGGGCCCGCCTTGTCGTGCTTGAGGACGTTGGCGTAAACGTCGTGGGAGAAGGATGCGGACGCGGTCAGCGTAAGCCCTGCGACGACGGCGAGGATCGTCGCGGATGCGACCGCGGCCCGGATTCCCAGCAGCACCGTTCCCCTGACCCGGAAGGCCAGCAGCGGCGCTGCGGAGTTCTGGCCGCCGGGGGCCGCGAGGATCGCCTCCGTGCCGTTGACCGCCCCCGCCCCGTACCCGATCACCAGGGTGCACAGGTAGAACACGGCCATCGTGCAGGTCGCCCAAGCCGGAACGACGTGCCTGCAACGCGTTGGGCACTGTGTAGAACCGCATCAGCACGTGCGGCAGGCCGGCGACGCACAGAACCAACGCCAGCGACAGCGACACGAAGTCCAGTCTGGTCACGTCGCTCTGCCCGTACTTCGCGCCGGGCGAGACACCATGAGCGTTCCTGCCTTGATGATCTGCACCCAGGTGGTTCCCTTCATGCCGCCCACCAGCACGTAGACGACCACGACCACACCGACGCCGCCGATGACCAGCGCCTGGCCGCCGAGCTGTGCACGTCGAGCAGCAGCGCCACCAGGCTGCCTGCACCGGCCATCTGGGCGATCATGTAGCCGAACGAAATTACCAATGTGGACACTGCGGCGGCCGCACGGACCGGACGCTGCCGCATCCGGAAACTAAGCACGTCGCCCGTCGTGAAGCGTCCGGTGTTGCGCAGGAGTTCGGCGACCAGCAGCAGGTTGATCAGCCAGCCCACGACGAAGCCGAACGAGTAGAGGAAGCCGTCGTAGCCGTGCACCGCGATAGCCGCGGCGATTCCGAGGAACGACGCCGCCGACAGGAAGTCCCCGGAGAGGGCGATGCCGTTCTGCGCACCGGTGAAGCGGCCACCGGCGGCGAAGGAGTCGGTCGCGGTCCCGGTGCGGCTCACGCGGTAGACCAGGTAGAGCGTGATCAGCACGAACACCCCGAAGATGCTCATGTTGAGCACCGGGTTGGTGTCGATCATCGAGTGCCTTCCCCGACCACGTCCTGGTAGAGCGCTTTCACCCGCGGATCGATCTGGCGAGCCGCGTACTGGAAGTAGAGGGCGGTAATCAGGATCGTGGTCACGAACTGGCCGACCCCCATGACGAGGGCGATGTTGACCTCGCCGACGAGCCGAATGCTCATGAATTCCGGCAGGTAGGCGGCGATGATGACATATCCGAGGTATCAGATGAGGAACACCGCGGTCATCGGGAAGGCGAAGTGGCGCAGCCTGGCGCGCAGGTCGAGGAATTCGGGGCTCCGCGCGATACGCTCGTAGTCCGGTGCCGACGGCCGATGAGCTCGCGGTGCGGGCTTGTCGATCCTACCGAAAGTGGCGGCCGCTGCGGGCCCGCTGCTGGGGGTGCGCGGCGGCGGGGGCTGAGTTGCGTTGGGCATGCGTCCTTCCAAGCAGTAGAACTGCACCGACGTGGTTTCGGCCAGTGCTCTTGAGTTCCCCGAGCTCCGTGGCCGATCACCTGGGTCCGCTTCGATCCGGCGATATCGAGTGGTTCGCGAATCCAAGGTGTCGGTGAACCGCGCTGCCTGCGCTGCCAACCAACCCGGAAGTCTAGCCAGCGAACCGACGCACCCAGACCCTGCAACAACACAGCACACACATTGATGAATTCATCGATCACAGTATGTGGTCAACGGGATGTGCCTGCTCAGCGCTGAAGCACCATTATGCCTACCTGCTCGTACCCGAAAAACCTTGATGGGAAGCCAGTTTCGGCTGGTCAACAAGGCAGTTAGCGGACTCGCCGGGAACCCGGGCGGAACTCCTCCCAGCCCCCTTGCCGAAAAAATCATTCGTAGCTCCAACATCTACCTATCGAGCGACAAAAACGCATCCAGATATTGCCATGACGAACACGATCAGTGTTCACGACTTTCTCCATCCAGAACCGCCTCGGCAACAATGATCTACACCAGCGAAGAATTCGCTGGTCAGCAAACCAAATCCGAGAACCGGAGGAGATCATTTTGTTGAGGTAGTGTTCTGCCACCGACACTCGGCGACGAAGAATCCGGTGCGGCCGCGACCACCTCCGGCATCGATCGCAGGCTCCGGACTCCGCTGTCGACGACGACCGCACCGGACATATGCGAAAACCCGGCCGCGAGCAACGCCACCAACCACCAAAGACCTGCCGCGCACACCACAGACGGGCCCATGCTGCCCACCACACGAGCGCGCCGTCGGTGCAGACTTCGACCGCGCGGGAAAGGACTGCGTCGTGAGCAGCGGACTTGAGAACCCGGCCGCGAACGCGACCCGGGCGTCCACGTGGTCGCGCACCACACAGAAGCCCGCCGGGCGGATCACCAGTTGGCGCAACTGGAAACTACCGGTCAAGATCACCGCCGTCGTACTCGTTCCGGTGATCTTCGCTCTGGTGCTCGGCGTGCTGCAGATCCGCAGCCAGATCAACCAGGCCGACCAATACACCAAGCTGGACCGGGTGGTCGCGGCCGGCAACGTCGTACGCACGGCCGTTGACCGCCTGCAGCAGGAACGCAACAAAGCCGCGGAATTCCTGGTGCGCGGGCCGGTTTCCGCGCCGGAAGTGCAGGAACGCTACACCGCGACTGACCGAGCCCTAGACGAGATCCACCAGCGACTGCGGGCCGTCCCGGACAGCGATGCGGTCCGGTTCGCCCGGCAGGACACCGACCGGCAGCTCACCGGGCTCGCGCCGATCCGCCAGCAAGTGCTGGGCGGCCACCCGGACCCCGGGGTAGTGATCAACACCTACACCGAGTTCGTCGGGGTGCTGCTTGCGCTCGACCGCACGCTGACCAGCCAGATCTCGTCGTCCCAACTGGTGTCCACCGCCATCAGCGCGCACGAGCTGGCGCAGATCAGCGAGGAGATGCAGCTCCAGCAGGCCCTGGTGCTCGTGGGGCTGACACGCGGCAACTTCACCTCCGACAACCTGACTCGGCTCGCGGCCAGCGAATCCCGCCGCACCTCCGCGGTCAAGGAATTCCGCGCGTCCGCCACGCCGCAACAGCGGATGCGCTACGACCAGCTCTACGCCAAACCGGAGGTGCCGGCGCGGGAAACGTCGGTCCAGCTGGCGATGGTCGAACGCGACAACAGCAAGTCGTGGATCTCCACGCAGCTGGTATCGCCCTCGGTTTGGAAGGACCAGTCCCGGACGGCGCTCGAAGCACTCAACAAGCTCCAAACGCACCTTGACCAGCAGCTGCACGACACCGCGTTCGCCTTACAGGACACCTCCAGCAACATGGCCGGGCTGGAGTCGGTGATCCTGCTGTCGGCGCTGCTGATCGCGGGGGCGATCGTCGTGGTGGTCGCCAGGCACCTGCTCGGCTCCCTCGATATCCTGCGACGCACCGCGCTGGACACGGCGAACCACCAGCTGCCGCAAGCTGTCGCCGACATCCGTGCCGGTCACGCCACCCAATCCCCCGTCGACCAGGTGCCGGTTGAAAGCACTGACGAGATCGGCGAAGTGGCGAGGGCCTTCGACGACGTGCACACCCAAGCCGTCAACCTCGCCACCGAGCAGGCCGAACTCCGCCGCAGCTACAGCGACTCGTTCGTCAACGTGTCGCGACGCAGCCAGAGCCTGCTGGAACGGCAGCTCCGGCTGTTCGAGCAGCTGGAACGAGACGAGGAAGACCCCGACCAGTTGGCGACGCTGTTCCAGCTGGACCACCTCGCCACCCGGATGCGCCGCAACAACGAGAATCTCATGGTGCTCTCCGGGGCTGACCCGGCGCGACGGTTTTCCCAGCCGACGTCGCCCGCAGATCTGATCCGGGCCGCGGTGTCGGAGATCGAGCACTACCCGCGGGTTATCGTCCAGCCGCTGCCGGACGTCAAGATCGTCGGATACGCTGCCAGCGACCTGGTACGGCTGCTGGCCGAACTCCTCGACAACGCGGCGAACTTCTCGGCCCCGGAAACCCAGGTCACCGTTTCCGGACATCGGCGCGACGACGGATCGCTGGAAGTCGACATCGTTGACCGCGGCATTGGCATGTCCCCGGACGAGCTGACCGCGGTCAACCAGCGGCTGTCCACCGACGAAGAGATTCAGCTATCGACGTCCCGGCGCATGGGCCTGTTTGTCGTCGGCCAACTCGCCAGCCGCCACGGAATCCGGGCCGAACTGCGCCCCGGACCCGAGGCGGTCGGCGTGCACGTCGCGGTCAGCCTCGGCCCCGAACTGCTGGTGGATGTGGCAGGCCCGGTACTGCCGGGCGCGGCCAACGGCATTGTGCCCCATGACTGCACCGCTGACACGCTGGTCGAGGAGTTCGACTGGGCGGCGGCCGAACAGGACGCGTCCAGCCAGCGTCACCTCGTGCGCAACGGATTCCACCTGTTTCGCTACCCGGCCAACGGGGCTCCGCCGGCGCCGCCAGGCGAACTGTCCAACACCCAAGAATTCACCCCAGCGTCCGCGCAGATCACCGAACAGCACAACGACGAACCAGCCCCGACACCGATCTTCGACATTCTCGCCTCCGCGTGGTTCCAGGTGCCGTCGCAGACATCCCACGCCGCCACCCGACCCGCCATCCAATGGCCCGCTCCCCCAGCGGATGTCGGGAGGAAGGGAACCTTCCTGCCGCCGGTGGCAGGAAGGTTCCCTTCCTCCCAGTCCACGCGGAAGAGTCACGGCGGCCAGAGCGTGTGGACCTTCGCGAACGACGAGGCGCGACGGCGAGCGGAAGAAGTCGCGGCCTCAGAACCCGCCGACTACACCACTGCGGGTCTTCCGCTGAGGGTTCCGCGAGCGAACCTGGTGGCTGGGAGCGCCGGAGCCGAGCACAGCGAACGAGCACGGCCGCCCCGCGATCCGCATGTTGCCCGCGGCCGGTTGGCGAGCTTCCAGGCCGGTGTTAGACGCGGCCGCCACAGGCAGCAGTCGGCCCCCCACAACAGCACCGCACCGGCAGGGACATCGCCGCAGGAGGCCCCGGCGCCGAGCACCAACAACGGTGCCGCCGCAGCACCCGAGCCCCTCATCGACCAGGAATCCGTCGACTACACCACTGCCGGACTGCCCCGGCGAACGCCAAGAGCCCAACTGGTACCGGGAACGATTACCGATCCGGCTGTGAAGCCGCGCCGCGATGCGGACCTGACGCGTGGGCGGCTGGCCAGTTTCCAACGCGGAGTCCGCGAAGGCAAGCACAGCCTCCGCGACGCGCACTCAGCCGACTAGCACCGGTGACAACCCGAATCAGTGGAGAGGACAGGAGGGCCGATGAACGCCCAAAACTCCCAACCGAACCAATTCGGCTGGCTCATCACGGACTTTACCGAGAGAGTTCCAGGCGTGGCGCACGCCGTGGTCGTCTCAGCCGACGGGCTGCTGCTGACGGCATCCGCGAAACTGCCCACCGACCGAGCCGACCAACTCGCAGCGGTCGCATCTGGGCTGCTCAGCCTCACCCAAGGCGCGGCGCGATGCTTCGAGGCCGGCGCCGTGCACGAAACCGTGGTTGAAATGGAACGCGGCCTCATGCTGCAGATGGCGATCAGCGGCGGCTCGTGCCTGACGGTGCTAGCCGCACCGCACTGCGACATAGGCCTGATCGCCTACGAAATGGCTTTGCTGGTGGAACGAGTCGGCCAGATCCTAACCCCCGAACTGCGCTCCCAACTTCAGGGAACGAATCGGGTGATGACCGGCCAGTCGGTGTGAGGACGGCATGAGCACAGGTTCGGACTCGTCCGGGCGACACCGCTGGGATGACCGAGAGTCACGCGAAGCCGACGCCATGTCTGAGGTCTTCAACCGGTTCACCCTCGACAGCGGCCGTCGTGGGCGCCGCCGCAAACGGGCTCGCGACGAACCCGAATCGCAGGAATTGGCACCACCGACTCCGGAGCCGCCCTGGCCATCGTCCCAACCGGTCGACCCCCAAGCCCTGGCCTCGACTCGTGAGCAAGCGAACCCCCAGGAGTTCGAAGCTGCAGCCACCTACATCCGGCCATACGCCTGGACGGGTGGTCGCACCCGGTCGAATCACCGGCTGGAACTGGAAACCCTGGTGTCCACCAGCGAACCGGGTCTACCAGGAAAGCTGCAGAGGTTCGAACACGACTCGGTCGCCGAGCTGTGCCGGCATCCGCGTTCTGTGGCGGAAATAGCTGCGCTGCTGGACGTTCCACTCGGCGTGGCGAAGGTCCTACTCGGCGACATGGCCGACCTCGGCCTTATCACGGTGCACCGGACAGTGAGCGAAAACGGCAGCAAGCCGCACTTGTTCTTGATGGAAAGGGTTTTAAGTGGGCTTCGCCGACTCTGAACGTCCCGACGCGGATCTCGTGGAGCAGCGCGCGAACCGCAGACAGCCGCTCGATTCGATACCTGAGGTTGGCAGACATGACACCTGAAACGCGATCCCGTACTGCGCAAACCGGTGGTCGGTCCACGACCGCAACCTCGGCGAAGATCGTCGTCGCGGGTGGCTTTGGAGTCGGCAAAACCACGTTCGTCTGTTCCGTGTCAGAGATCGTTCCGCTGACCACCGAGGCCGTCATGACCGAAGCCAGCAAAGGCATCGACGACCTGCACGCCACCCCGAACAAGAACACCACGACGGTGGCCATGGACTTCGGCAGGTTGTCGCTGGATTCCGATCTGATCCTCTATCTTTTCGGAACGCCCGGCCAGCAGCGCTTCTGGTTCATGTGGGACGACTTGGTCCGGGGCGCGATCGGCGCCGTGGTGCTCGTCGATACCCGGCGCCTCGCCGACTGTTTCTCAGCCATCGACTTCTTCGAAGACCGCCGACTGCCCTACATTGTGGGGCTCAACTGCTTCGACGGAACCCTGCTCCACCGCGTCGAAGAGGTCCGGGAAGCCATCGCGATTCCAGCCGACGTCCCGATCGTTATTTGCGACGCCCGAAACTGCGAATCCACCAAGCAAGCACTGATCTGGCTCGTCGAATACGCCATGCACTGGTGGCTGCGCCGCACCGCCTAGTCGGGTGCAGCAAGGGAACCTTCCTGTCATCCGCATCGGTCTGGATGCCGTTGTAGATGACGGGCTGGCCGGTCTCACCCTGCACTTCGACAGTTCGGTTCAGCGCCCTGACGATCCCCGAGGTCACCGTTCCTCTAACCCCAGTGGCGAGCCAATGGCGACGACGGGCTGCCCAACCGTCAGCTCGGAGGACTTGCCGAATTCCGCTGCGGTGAGCCCGCTCGCCCCGTTGAGCTTGATGACCGCCAGGTCGTTTGAGGGCGAGGTGCCCACGACGTTTGCACTTCTCGTCGTCCCGCCGGGAAGGGTAACAGTGATCTCGCCGCCAGAACCGATCACGTGGTTGTTGGTCAGCACGTATCCGTTCGAGGTCAACACCACGCCGGTTCCTTCGGAACCGCTTCGGCTGCCGCGATGATGTCGACCGTGCTCGACAATGCTTTACCAGCCGCGTACTACACGGTGCCGGTCTGAGCGTTGTGGGAGGCGGCGGAGGGGAGGAGCATGGGAACCTTCCTTTCATCGGATGGCAGGGAAGTTCCCATGCTCGCGTCCTAGCAGCCACTGCTTCAAAAAAGGGTGCCCGACACAGCTCCGAATCTGGACGAATTAGCGAAGCCATCGACTTGGCATGCTGGATAGTGCTTGGCATGCGTACAACGGTCACCAAAAGCTCAGTCATGCCGTACACCGATCGGCGGGTTCTTCGCGTCGTCGAGTTGGAGAAGCTCGGGATCTCTCAGTCGACGTCGTATCGCCGGGCTCGCCCGGGCGGGCCATGGACACGGCTCGCTCCTGGCGTCGTGCTCGTCGTGCCAGGACCACCGACGATCAACGATCGCATCAACGCAGCGCTACTACGTGCCGGGCCCGGGGCGATGATCACGGGCCTGCACGCCGCACGGCTGCTCGGGTTGAGAACTCCCCCAGAAGATGTGGACATTCACGTGCTGATCCCGCACCGCCGCAAGGTCCAGAGCTACCCCGGAACAAACTTCGAACGGACAACCCGACTACCCAAACCAGTTCATGTCAACGGTATTCCGGTCGCCCCTCCGGTGCGAGCAGTCATGGATGGTGCCCGTACTTGGCAGACCTGGACCGTGACAGAAAGCCTGCTGTTCGAGGCGATTCAGCAGGAGAATCTCTGCCGGTTCGGGGACCTCGTCGCCGAGATGGAGCTCGGCAGCAGGCGAGGAACAGCAGTGCCACGTGCAATTCTCCGCACGTTCAAGGACTCACCAACCCCGTTCCGGGGTGTCCGGTCACGTGGCACGCCACCAGCGGCTCTGTATGAACGGCACGTGGCCTGAGGATCCAAGGCACTTGGTCAGGGCCTGGTGCTCGATGGGTTTCCGGGACAGCATGCCAGGCATCGACCGTTTCGCGGGTGGTGCTGTGGCAAGCGCTGGACAAGTACCAACTCTGGTCACTACCCGTCGGATCGTCGCAATAGCCGACCAGCCGGACGTGGATGCGGATCGGCCGGCTCTAGCGCTCCTGGGAGAATGGATTGTCGACGTCGGTGATCTCGGTGACCTGCGCCGCGGCATGCCCGAAGCCGAGCTGGTGGACTTCGGAGATGCGACGATCGTTCCGGGGTTCAACGACGCTCACCAGCGTCCGACGATGACGGCTGCGAACCAGCGGGACGTCGACGTCCCGGCGGTGAGTTCTCGTGCTGCTTTGCTTGATGAGCCCAAGGTCCGCGCCCGCAGCACGCCTCCCGGGCAGTGTGCGCTCGGGACCCGCTACGACCATGGAATGTCGACTGGTGGCACACCGCTGAGCCGTGCGGACCTTGACGAGGTCACGGCGAAGCCTCCGTCAAAGGGCGGCTCTGCGCCGGCAACCTCGCGGATTTCATCTTGCTGTCCAACGATCCGCTGGCCGTCGGCCCGAAAAACCCGTCGGGCATACACATTCACCAAACCTGGGTCGGCGGGCGGCCGGTTTTGGTGCGACGAGGAGGACCGACCAATGACTCTCGAAACGACTACCAGGACTGCGAAACCACCAACGTCGAACCCGGCATCAGAGCAGGCGCGCGACGCCCTGGCCTGATTGGCGGGAGCATGGGAACCTTCCTGGCCCCCACGCCGCGACGGTTCCCTCGCTGAGTTGGATTCAACGCCTCGGAGGGATACGTGCTCAAGGAACGAAAGTCGCTGTGGTGGTTGTTGGGGCCATTCGTGCTTTATGTGCTGGCACTCCCGCTGTACAACAGGATCGAACCCGTCGTTCTGGGCTTGCCGTTCTTCATGTTCTGGACGTTGTTGGCGACGTTGCTGACCCCGGCGTGCATCTGGTTTGCCGCTCGCAAAGATCCGCTGTGGCGAAGTGATCGGGAGCGTCGACGGGGTGACGGCGAATGAGGACTAACGCTGCAGTTTTCGGGCTCTTCTGCTGCTTCCGTGGGTGGGTTAGGCGCGCCCGGGGAGGGTGGGTGGGTGGCCGCCGAGGGCGAGCATGGCCAGGGCGATGAGTGCTTGAGGGCTGCGGAATCCGAAGGCGATGCGGGTCAGGAGGCGGATTTTGGTGTTGGTGGATTCGATGAGTCCTTGGGAGAGCCCGTGTTCGAGGGCGGCGTCGATGGCGGCGCGGTGTTTGATGATCTTCTTAGCGAGGTCGATGAAGACGGGGATGCGGCAGCGCCGTGCCCAGGAGATCCAGCGGTCCAGGGCTTGTTTGCCTTGCTCACCTTTGACTGTG
>NZ_JBSFLZ010000035.1:0-52793 GCF_053599315.1 Saccharopolyspora sp. NPDC000995 | reverse complement strand
CCGTTTTTGAGTCTGATCAGGGCATCGGCTCCGGTGGCCGCGATGTCGCGGATCAGGTCCTGGGCGCCGAAGTTGCGATCGCCCAAGAGGATCATTCCCGTGTGGAGGCTGCGCAGCAGGCGAGGTGTGTAGGTGGTTTCGCCGGTGGTGGTGGGGCCGAACACCGCGTCGATGACGGTGCGGGTGCCGCACGCGAGCAGGGCCACCAGCCGGATGTGCGGGTAGCCGGTGCCGCCGTGATTGCCCCGCTGTTTGGTGAAGCGGGTGAGCATGCGCGGGTTGTCGGCCACGGTCAGGGTGGTGCCGTCGATCGCGCACACCAGCAGGCCCCGCCAGTGGGTTCCGCGTTGCCCGGGAGTGGCCGCTGGGCCACGCAGCAGGTCGAACAGCCACCGCAGCGGTGCCACACCGACGCGGCGGCGGGCCGCAGCCAACGCGGCACCGGTGGGCGCGGCGGTGAGGAGCCCTCCAGCCCGGCGGTCAGCTTGCGCCACACACCCGGATACCCGGCCTCGGGAAACAAACAGGCAGCCGGCAGCAAATACACCACCACCCGCGACGGCAGATCCCTGATCCGCTGCTGCACCGTCCTGGTCTGTGTCAACGCCTCGTCGAGGATCTCAAACGGCACCAACTGGGTCAGCTCACCAAGGTGACCGGGCGCGAACCGACCCCCAGCCACCGTCACGGCACGCCTACTGACGGACTGAATTTCCAACGGAGTTCCTGCTGATCATCGATCTTGGTCGACGCTGTTCTAGCAGGAACTCCGTTCCTTACTTCAGGGCGTACCGATCTTGACCGCGTCGGCCCCTTGACATCAGGCCAAACACCCAAACTTCACGGCCTTGGAACTAGCCCTCGAGCCTGTCGGCGCTGATGATCGTTTGCGTGTGCTGTCTGGTATCGAGCACTCAAGACGGGCTGTCGTTCTGGTCCGTACGGTGGTTGCATGACCGACTCGTGGGATCCGGCTGGCGCCGGGGTGCTCCGACTTCCGTCGGGGCGTCTGGTCCGGGGGCGTGGTCTGCGGAAGCCGTTGCCGCCCGGGCTGGCGCCGACCTTCGCGATCTACCTCCTCGGCAAGACGCCGCCGGAGTTCGAGTGGGAGAGCCGCTGGTTGCGGTGGCCGGACTTCCGGCTGCCCAGCGACCGGGAGCACGCGCGCGAAGTCCTGTACGAAGCCTGGGAGCGTGCGGAAACCGAACGGGTGGAGATCGCCTGTGGCGGCGGGCGCGGGCGGACCGGAACCGCCCTGGCCTGTCTCGCGGTCATCGACGGAGTACCCGCGTATCAGGCGGTCTCCTACGTTCGGTGGCGCTACCACGGCCACGCGGTCGAAACCTCTTGGCAGAAGCGGTATGTCGCCCGCTTCACCGCAACGCCCGATCGAAGCTCCACTTCGGGCTGAACCGAGTTCCGGCGACGGCCATCGAGATTCGCGCGGCCGACTCCTCCGCCGGTGACCCGCCGCTTGCTCATGCCCGCTGCGGCGGGTCGCCGCCGGTTTCGCCGAGGAGTTCTTCGCACAGTTCCAGGCCGACTCGGCGGACGCCGGCGGGCAGCTCACCGCGGCCGGCGGCGAGTGCGAGCTCGTCGAGGAAACCGACGAACACATATCGGCCGTAGGGCACGATCGGCGCCCGGCCGACCGCGCTCTCGGCCTGCTGACGACGGGCCCGGCGGCGAACGCATTCGGCTGTCCGGGCGATGAGGTCGTGGTCGGCCCGCCGTTGGCGGAGCTGTGCGTGCGTTACCACGGACAGTCAGCCCCGCCCGTGGCCGGCGTGCACCCCGCGGAGCGTTGATTGCGCACGCAAGTAATCGAACATGCGTTCAGTCTTGCAAAGTCTTTCCTTGATCGCATCTCGCCGATGCCGGGCCGCAGGGCCGGTCACGGTCGGGCGGGCGCGGTCACCGGAAGGTCACCGTCGCCTCGGCCATCACCGTCTCGGGCGCGGTCCGCACCATCATGCCCCCGTCCGGGCCGCCGCAGACCAGCAGGGGGTCCCCGGCGAACACGGGGCGCCGCAGCCGGTAGGTCACGCCCGCGATCTCCCGCTCCGGTTTCTGCTGCCGGGCCAGTTCGGTCATCAGCAGCACCAGGATTGGGCCGTGCACCACGAGGCCCGGATAGGACTCGACCTCGCGCGCGTACGGCGCGTCGTAGTGGATGCGGTGCGCGTTCGCGGTCAACGCGCTGAACCGGAACAGCCGCACCGGGTCGCCGGTGAAGGCCTGCTGCCATGGCGCGTCCGAGGCGGGCAACCCGGTGGGCTGCGGCTCGTCGGGGCTCTTGACCGAGCTCTCCCCGCTGCGGTAGACGAAATCCTGCTCCTCGACGAATAGGACCTCGCCATCCTGTCGGTACTCGCCGCGCACCGTCACGAATGCCATCTCGCCGAAGCGGCCCTGCTTGACCGCCACGTTGGCCAGCGACGACGTGCGCTCGGCCGGCACGCCCAGTCGTAGCGGGCCGGTGACCGCGAGGCGGCCGCCAGCGAACATCCGCCGCCGGTTCGGGATGGGTGGCAGGAAGTGACCGCGGGTTGGGTGCCCGTCCGCGCCGAGTTCGCTGTGCTGCGGCCAGTCCAGGAAGTGGACCCAGTGCCACAGCGGCGGCAGCGCCTCGGTGTCGGCGAACCTCTCGGGCGTCCCCAGCACCGCTGCCAATGCCCGCGACGGCTCCGGGGAAAGGGTGTCCGCGTCCAACAGCGGCTCGGGCCGCCAGCCCTGCAGGTAGGTGTCGAGACCGGGCACGGGGCCTCCTTCCGGCTCGGGCCAGCGCAGGCCCGGCTGACATTGATTGGCCGTACAAACTCGCCGCTAGTCTGTGCGCACCGGCGTGCGCCAGCAACGAGTCGATGATACTGGTGTAGTTGATTCCGCCAACAGGTGCCGTTTCCGGCGGAAGGTCGCGGGCTTGGCGCGGCGGCACATTTGGCCGTACAAATATGTGCGGACGGCCGATCGACGTGGCGACGCCGCAGGAGGTGGCGCGCTGGTGGAAAGGATCCGATGGCATCCATCGCTGAGTCCCTCGCGCAGTGGTCGACCCAACTCGAACCGACCACGGACGATCTAGCCCTCGCCCAGCGGTCCCTCGCGACACCGCGGCGGTCACGCTGGCCCAGCGGAACCACCCGCTGGCCGAGATCGCGGCCGGGTTGCCGGGCGCGGCGCACTGGGCTGGTCGAGAAGCAGCTGGCAACCGCGATGGTGCTGGCCGTCCCGGCTGCGGGCGGGCGCCAGAACGCTTTCGGCACCCATGGAAATTCGCTTCAGGTCGGATTCGCCGCGTAGGCCAGGTTCGCGCCGCCAAGTTCGCGGAGGCGGGGGGGCGATGGCGAACCCGGGCGCGCTGGACGCCTGGCTGGAGTTGGTCGGCGGCTCCGGTGGGCTCCGGTGGGCCCGGCGCTGCCTGGCGGCCTGGCCCGCGCTGCTGGCGGAGGCGGACTGGGAATCCGTCCGCGAGCTGCGGCGGTGGACGTTCCCCCGCGCCGGGGCGTCGAGTGAGTTTCTGCCACCGCAAGGAAGGCATTGAGCACATTGGACATCCTCAGCGACGACGAGAAGCTGGCCGTGGAAACGGTGCGCGACTTCGTCGACAGTCCGCCAAACCGGTGGTGCCGCAGTTGGAGCACTCCAACACCTATCCGGAAGCTCTCATCGAGCAGATGAAGGAACTGGGCATCTTAGGGCTCGCGATCCCCGAGGAGTACGGCGGCACACCGGTTTCCACGCCGTGTTATGTGCTGATCGTCGAGGAGCTGGCGCGCGGCTGGATGAGCCTGGCCGGCGCGATGGGCGGGCACACCGTGGTGTCGAAGCTGCTGCTGCACTTCGGCACAGAGGAGCAGAAGCGCAAGTACCTGCCGAAGATGGCCACCGGCGAAATCCGCGCGACGTGGCGCTGACCGAGCCTGGCGGCGGCTGTGACCTGCAGGCGATGACCACCAACGCCCGCCGCGACGATGGGGTCTCCACACCCTTGTAACCGAGCTTGGGCAGATCACGGGAGACCGTCAGGCCCAGGCCGGGTTCGACGAGCAGGATCGAGATGCCCTTACGCCCCGGGGTCGCGGCCGGATCGGTCTTGCAACATCAGTGCGATCAGCTGTGATCGGCGCGAGTTCGTGATCCAGGGCTTGGCCCCGTTTACCACTTACTCTCCCCCGCTCTCGGCTTCGCTCGAGCGGGAGGAGGCTGTCCTTCGACGACCACCGCGCCCCGCTGTCCGCGCTGCTCGGCGGCGAAGAGGGTCAGGGCTTCGCGCAGATGATGAAGGGCCTGGCAAGCGGCCGCATGCAGGTCGCCTCCCGCGCGACGGCGGCTACGGCTACTCGACGGAGATGCCGAGGTCGGTGATCATCCGCGTGACCCCCGAACCCAGCGGCCGGATCCCGTCCCGCAGCGCCCGGTCCGGGCCCGGCGAGGTGCAGAAGTCCAGTTCGGACATGAAGGAGCGCCGGTCGTGGCGGCGCATCACCACGAACACCTCGCGGGAGTTGGCCATCACCTCCATGGCTCCGCCCGAGCCGGGCAGCCGCACCTTCGGCGCGTGCCAGTCGCCGATGACCGACGAGTGCGCTTCGGGTACGCGTCACATTGCCAGCCGACATTGATAGCTGTCTAATGCTGAATTGATGTCGGATCAAGAGGCATTTCTTATGGATTCCCCGGGCGTGGGGTGAGCAGAGGTCGATCGTGGAGCTGCGTTACCTGACCGCATTCGTCGCCGTCGCCGAAGAACTCCACTTCGGCCGGGCCGCCAAGAGGCTGCAGATGGCGCAACCGCCCCTAAGCCAGCAGATCCGGCAGTTGGAGAAGGAACTCGGCGTCCGGCTCTTCGAGCGCAACACCCGGTCCGTGCGGCTCACCAGCGCCGGCGAGTCGTTCCTGGAGCCTGCCCGCACGGCGCTCGACGACGTCGACATCGCGGTGCGCGCGGCGAAAGCGGCCGGGCGCGGGGAGTACGGCCGGGTCACCGTCGGCTTCGCCGGCGCGTCAAGCCACGAGTCCCTGCCGCGGCTGACCCGCGCGGTGCGCGCCGCGCACCCCGGCCTGGAACTCGTGATGCGCGGCCAGACCTACGCGAACGTGGCGCTGGCGAAGGTGGCCGACGGTTCGCTGGATCTGGGCTTCGTGCGGCTTCCGGTCAACCAGGTGGGCTCGCCGACGCCCGGAGTGCACACCCGGGTGATCGAGGTGGAGGAGCTGATCTGCGCGCTCCCGACCGATCACCCGCTGGCCGCGAGGGAGAGCATCCCGATCGAGGACCTGGCCGACGAGCCGTTCGTCAGCTTCCCGTCCAACGCCGGGTCGACGGTGCGTGATGCGTTGGTCAAGGCGTGCGTGTCGGCCGGCTTCAACCCGCGCGTGGTCCAGGAGGCACCGGATTCCTACACGATCCTCGCGTTGGTCGCTGCAGGTGTCGGGGTGACGCTGACGCTGACTTCCTGCCAGCACATTCAGCAGAGCGGCACCGCGTACCGGCCGCTGGCGGGCGCGCCGATGCGGCTGCACGCCGCGCTTGCCTGGCGCAGTGACAACAGCTCCGCCGCCCTGCGCACGGTCCTCGGCATCGCCGAGGAAGCCCTACCGACTCCGGAGGACGGATGATCGTCCCCTCCAGGAAAGTTTTGCGGAATTGATAAGGCTGTTGTCTCGCAGCCGCACTGATTACGTATTGGACACCTCTTGGTTCGGGTTTCACCGTAACCGCCGTCACATCGGGACGCGGGCACCGTTCGAGGCTGCCCGCGGGCACCGAGCGGGCACCGAGCCTCAAGGGAGAATGCATGGGTGCGGCCAACGCGCGCAAACAGAGCCGGACGGCCAGCCGCACCGGTATCGGGGCCTTTACAGGCTCGATCATCGAGTGGAACGACTCGTGACCCCACGAAATAACGAGACGCGCTAACGACGTCGATGCGGGTCAGAGCCTCGCCCGACTTTTCGGAGGCACTGCGCGCAGAGACCGTGGGGACGACCTCACCCACACATGATCGTTAGCGCGCTCGACAGCGTGGGAAGCAGGAGCCATCTTCCGCTGCGCGACGCGCACGAGAGAGAGGCCCGTCGTGGGTTGGATCGAGCCTTCCAAGCGCGCCGCAACAGGGGATGCGGGCCATCCGGGCGACGTGAGAAGTCGAACATGCTCCGCAAGATCATGAAGGGCGCGGTCGATCAGGAACTCCGCGACGACGACCCGACCAGCACGATCGCCACGCCCTTCGTGCACGCAAGAAAGTCCGCATCCTCACGATCGCCGAGATCGATGCGAGCTCCCCGGAGTGCGGGCCGCCCAGCGCGGCGGTCGCACAGCCGCGGCGTTCGCGCTTACCGGGCCCGGCAGGTCCTGAGGTAGCTGAGGAACGATGCCTGCAGGCCAGTCACGTGCGTTTCGCGCAGGACCGCGCTGGTGACGGCTCCGCCGCGTAAGGTGAGGCGGTGAAGGACGGTGGCCGTGTTCTTCGTGATGTTTTGGTAGATGGCCAGGTCTCCGAGCAGCTCTCGCTCGTTGAGGGTCACGTGAAGCTTGGCGGCTTGCTGCCTGTCTCCCATCTCTTGGAGCTGGGCGAAGATATGACTGTCTTCACCGGCGACGCCGGGGCTGCCCGCTCCGATGCTCTCGAAGAGCGTGCTGCCGGTGAGCCAGGTGTAGAGGCTGAAAAGTCCGCCGTAGGAGTAGCCGAAAAGGCCGTGACCGCTCGTGGCTGTGCCGTAGTCGCGTTCGATCCGGGGGTGCAGTTCCGCGGTGAGGAAGCCCAGGAACGCATCGGCGTGGGTGTCGCGCAATGCGGCGAGGTAGGCGTCGGCTTCCTCGCGTGTCCTCGCGCCCGCTTGAACCCCCGCCTCCACGGCATCGATGAGCTCCTTGGCGATGGGCTCGCCGGGTGGCACGAGGTCTCTGTTGCGCAGCCGATCCCAGTGCTGTGCTTCTTCGCCCGCGTAGCCGACGCTGACCTGGATGTAGGGCTGGATCCGCTGCATGGGGTCCGCCTGGGTGACGATGAGCGGAGCCGTCATGCCCACGGCCCAGTTGCCGTCGAGCACATACACGGCAGGCGCTCGCGTCGTGGTGGGGTCGTAGCCCGGTGGCGTGGTGACCCAGACGCCGTAGTCGTGCCCACCGCTGGAGCGCATCTCGAAGTAGTCGGTGTCGGCGAGGCAGCCGTGCCACATGGTGCTGATAGCACTACCTTCTTTCATGGTCGGGACCTCCGGGGAACGCTTTGGTGTTTGTCCTTCGAGGACTGAAATGAGACGGCGTCCCCGAGGGCCTGTGCCGGAGGCTTGTCGTCTCGGAAGGTGTCGTCCCGGTGAGGACTGGTCTATCAGCACGACGCAATGCCTCCAGCCCCGGTCGGTGACAACTGAAACCTGATGTGAGGCAACGCTTTTGCTTGCTGTGGGGATAGATTGGGCCGAGTCGTTCCACGATGTGGCGCTTGGCCGGCCCGGTGAGGGTGTGGTCGAGCAGTTCCGTATCGATCACACCGCCGCGGGTGTGGCCCGGCTGGTGGCTCGCTGTCAGCAATTCGAGACCCCGAACGCGCTGCAATGCTACGGCGGGACCGCGCCGGTCACCCGAAGATCCGGCCGCAGCGAGTACGTCGTGGCCCGCTGTCTGGCGCACAACCGCTATCTCGGCGCGGCCGTGCATCAATGGGCGTTCTGCAGCCTGCGCACCTCGACATGGGCTCGTGAGTTCTACGACGCCAAGATCGCCAAAGGTTAATCCCACCACAGCGCGCTGCGCGCGCTGGCCAACCGCTGGCTGGAACTGCTGTGGCACTGCTTGACTCGCGGCGTCCTCTACGACGAGAACGTCCACACCCGCAACCGCCGCAACGCTATACCCGCAACGACCGCCGCCTGAGGTTGACAGAAGGTGTCTCATCGGAGGTCCTTCACAACACGTCCGGCTTGGACGACGAGTACGGCGTTGGCGGGGTCGGCGAAGAGCTTCGGGTCTTCGAGCGGGTTGCCGTTCCAGAGCACGAGGTCTGCCTGCATGCCGGGAGCGATGACCCCCACTTGGCTGGATAGGCCAAGGATCTCGGCGTTGGTCTTCGTGGCCGCCACGAGTGCTTCCATCGGCGTCTCCAGCTCTGCGCGCAACTTGAGTTCTTCACCTCGACGGTCCTGAGCCGGACCGATGAGATCGGAACCCAGCCCGATCCGCACTCCGGCCTCCTTGGCGACGGCAAGCGCCTCGGTCATCCGCTCACGAACACCCAGCACACGATCGCGGGTCGACTCGCCGAGGCCGGCTCCAGCGGTGTCATGCAGCAGTTGCTCGACGACAGCGAACGTGGGCACGAGGGCGACCTCGCGAGTGGCCATCAGGGTGGCCGTGGACTCATCGAGGTTGGTGCCGTGTTCGACACAGCGCACCCCGGCCTCGACCGCGTTCCGAATGCCTTCGCTGTTGTGGGCGTGAACCGTCACATAGGTGCCTCGTGCCGCGGCTTCTTGAACAGCGACGGCGATCTCTTCCACGGTGAACTGGATGTCGGTCAGCTGGTCGTGCGCGCCGACCACTCCGCCGGTCACACAGAGCTTCAGGAAGGAGGCTCCGCGACGGAATGCCTCGCGCACGTTGCTTCGCAGCTCGTCCGCGTTGCCCGACATCATGGACAGGGCGCACAGGCCGGGAATGTGATGGCTGCTCCACAGCTCGGTGGGTTCCCAGTCGGCTCCGTAGTAGCCGTGCCCACCGGTCTGGCACTGAACAGGTCCGCACGACAGGACGCGTGGCCCCCTGACCTTGCCCTTGGCGATCGTGGTGACGACGCCGCCGTCGATCCCGCCGGTGTCCCGAACGGTCGTGAAGCCGGCGTCGAGCGCCGCGCCGGCCGTGGCGAAGATGTCTGCCGCGATCTCCGCGGCACTGATCTGAAACGAGAACTGCGGCTGGATCGGGCTCGACAGGCCCAGGTGAACGTGAGCGTCGATCAGGCCAGGCGTCATCGTCAGTCCCCCGGCATCGAAGCGCTCGCCGTGTGCGCCGGAGGCACCGAGCTGGGTGATACGCCCGTCTTCGATGGTGACGTTGACGTCGACGGGGTCGCGACCCGACCCGTCGACGACCGCCGCGCCGGTTATCTGAAAAGGTCCCACGGGTCATGTCCTCCGCCATCGGTGAGCTGACTGCGACCATGGTTGAAGCACCACGGCACGTCAGTCTTTTCCAATGGATAAACTGTGGGGGTGATCCTGTCAAGCACGGAACGCACCGGCGACGCACGCGAGCGCCTCCTGGCTCGGCTTCTCGACGCCTTCGACGAGACCCTTCCCGCACCGGAGGTGTCACTCCGTGAGATCGCCGCCCGGACCGGGACCAGCCACGCCCTCCTGCGATACCACTTCGGGTCGCTCCCGGGCGTCCTGGCAGCCATGCTCAAGGCGCAGCGATCCCGTGACAACGAGGCGCTTTTCGAGGCCGCCCAGCAAGGCACCTTCGACGACCTCGTCGTGGCGATCTGGCAGACCTACACCCGCCCGGGGCAGCTGTCGCGTGTACGCGGCTTCTTTCACGTCGTAGGTCTGGCCGCGTACAGCCCAGAGAACTTTCGTGAGTTCATCGACTCACTCGACGACCTGACGAAGATTCTGGCCTCGCTCGCGGAACGCGAAGGGCTCGACGCCAAGGAAGCGCTGACCACGGCCTCCGTCACCATCGCCGCGATTCGTGGCCTGCTCCTCCAGGAGGTCCTGGCTCCGGCAGTCCACTCGGAGGACGCGGTCGCCTTGATCCTGCGCATGAGCAAGGGCCAAACCGTTCCACGGGCCCATCCGGGGCTTTGAGCAGTCGATCACCGCGGTAATCGCCTACGTGATCTTCCAGGTGGTGCTGACCCTCGGCTGCATGCTGCTGCTGCGCCGCCCGAACTACGACGAGCGGGCCAGCGCCGAGGAGTCGTCGCGCGCGGAGGCACTACCCGCGTAACCGGGCGCACCGGGTGAGGCTTCTCCGTCCGGCGAGGCTGCCGTGCGGGACCGTCGACGGCCTGCCGGTCGGGTTGCAGGCCCAACAGATTCGCGGCCTCTTCGAGGAGTGCACAGTGGGCAGTTATGACGTGGCGGTGCTCGACGGCGATGGAGTCGGGCCGGAGGTCACCGGCGAGGCGTTGAAGGACATCGACCCCGCCGGGAAGTGGTTCGGGCGAGCGGCTGCGATCCCACCCGGCGATCACCCTCGATGTCCCGCCACCTCGTCGATCATGAACACGGTCGCAACGGCGTGATCTTTTAGAAGATGGAGGTGCGTCACGTGACCAGGTGAATCGGTGCCGCGTGGGTGGGCTGCACCGATCGGCCGCGAAATCGCCGGGCGCGACAAGCCCGAGCTCTGGAAGCTGGACAAGGGCTATCCGACCGAAGCGCAATGATCGTCCGCACCGGACCAGCTCGCCAGGATTCGGCGGGATTCGAAGCGGCGCCGCCGACCGCTGATCGGGTCGGTGAACTCCAGCGCCTTGGCGAGGAGCTGCAGGGGAGCGGTGAAGTCGTCGGCGGCGCGGTCGCGGACGGTGGGGTATAGGTCGTCGCCAACGATCGGGATGCCGAGGCTGTTGAGGTGTACGCGCAACTGGTGGGTCCGGCCGGTGCGCGGCAGCAGCCGGTAGCGGCCGAGGCCGTCGCGGCACTCGATCAGCTGGATGCGCGTTTCGCTGTTCGGCTCGCCGGGTTCCTCCCGGGCGGCCAGCACGCCGCGATGCTTGACGATCCGGCTGCGCACCGTGCGCGGCATCGCCAAACCCCGGTCGAAGGGGGCGACGGCCTCGTATTCCTTGTGTACCAAGCGGTCGTGGAACAGGGTCTGGTAGGCGCCGCGCAGTTCGGGCTTTAGCACGAACATGACAAGGCCGGCGGTCAACCGGTCCAACCTGTGCGCCGGGCTGAGCCGCGGCAGGTCGAGGTCCCGCCGCAGCCGCACCAGAGCGGTCTCCACGACGTGCCCGCCGCGAGGTGTGGTGGCCAAGAAGTGCGGCTTGTCCACGACCAGCAGGTCGTCGTCGCGGTGCAGAAGGTCCAGGCCGAACGGCACCGGTGTCTCGTCGGGCAGGTCGCGGTGGAACCAGATGAACCCGCCGGGGGTGAACGGCGCGTCGGGCCCGAGCGGGCCGTCGACGCCGACGATCCGGCCCTCGCGGAGCATGGCGTCGATGCGTTGCGGGGCGAGCTTCGGTATCCGGTCGACGAGGTGGTCCCGGACGGTGGCCCAGTGGCCGTCGGCGGGCAGTCGCAACCGGACGGGGTCCAGGCCGTGCCGCTGGGGCAGCGGCGACTTGAGCTTTCGTCGCATCGTCCCACCAGCGTAACCGGTGGTCAGAGCCGGAGTTTGTAGCCCTCGTGCGAGGCCTCGAAGCCGAGCCGGTTGTAGAAGCGGTGTGCGGTGGAGCGTTTCTTGTCGGTGGTCAGTTGGACCAGTGCGCAGCCGCGCCCGCGCGACTCGGCGATGGCCCACTTGAACATCTCGCGCCCGAGGCCCTGGCTGCGGTGCTGCTCATGTACGCGGACCGCTTCGATCTGCGCCCGCAGCGCGCCCCGCCGGGCCAGCCCGGGGATGTATGTCAGCTGCATCGTCGCCACGACCTCGCCACCCGGCGTCGCGGCGACCAGCAGCAGATGCGCTGGATCCCTGTCGATCGCCTCGAACGCCCGCCGGTAGGGCTCCAGTTCGGCCGCGGATTCACGGGTCGCGCCGAGCTGGTCGGCTGCCAGCAGCTCGACGACCGGTCCGAGGTCGTCGGCGGTCGCCCGGCGAAGCAGGTACTTCCCGGACCTGGTGGACAGCGCAGCCGGCACGCTCACAAAACCTCCACTGTGGACTCTCTGGTTCGAGGTTTGCCTTTGCCGACCCTAGCTTGGCACATGGACTCGAAAGCCCGGAGCGCGAGCCGGCTGGCCTTTGGCATGATCGTCGGGGACATCGGAGGAGGCAAGGGCATGCCCGTAGTCGCGACCGATCGGCGGCCGGTGGTGGCGCGGCTGGCGGTGGCAACGCTGTTCTTGGTCAACGGCGCGAGCTTCGCCAGCGTCGTGCCCCGCTACCCGGAGCTCAAGGACGCACTGTCCCTGTCCAACGCCGCGCTGGGCACCGCGATCGCCGCACTGGCCCTGGGTTCGCTCGTCGCTGGACTGCTGGCCGGGCCGATCCTGGCCCGATGGCGCTCGGCGAGCGTCGCGGTCGGCTGTTCGGTGTTGTTGGCCGCCGATCTCGTGCTGATCGGGTTGGCGGCGCAGTGGTGGCAGTTGGCTGCGGCCCTGTTCTTCGCGGGCGCGCTGGACGCAGTCGTGGACGTGGCGATGAACGCACACGGGCTTCGGGTGCAGCGGCGCTACGGGCGATCGATCGTGAACTCCTTCCACGGCATGTGGAGCTTCGGCGCGATCATCGGCGGCCTGGCGGGCTCGTTGGCAGCGGGAGCGGCCCTACCGCTGCCCGTGCACCTCGGCGGCGCCGCCGTCGTGCTGTCCGCCGTCGCGATCACCTGCACACGGTTCCTACTGCCCGGACATGACGACGCCGAACGGGAAAGGAGGTTGCGAGCCAGGCCGCGCTCCACACTGCTGCTCGCCCTGCTGGCGCTGGGCCTGTTGTGCGCTGCGGCGGCGCTGGTCGAGGACACGGCGGCGTCGTGGGGCGCGGTATACATGCGCGATTCGCTGGGCGCGATCCCGATGTTGGCGGGCCTGGCATTCGTCGCGTTGCAGGCCGCGCAGACGGTCGGCAGGCTTCTAGGCGACCGGTTAGTGGACCGCTTCGGCAACCGAGCGGTGGCCCGCATCGGCGGAATCGTGGTGCTCGTGGGCGTCGGTGCGGCGCTCGGCTGGCCGTCCATCCCCATGACGCTGGCCGGATTCGCGGTGGCGGGCTGGGGGGTCGCCACGATCATCCCGGCCGGGTTCAACGCCGCGGACGAACTCCCCGGCCTGTCCTCCGGTGCCGGGATCGCGGTCGTCAGCTGGGTCTACCGGCTCGGGGTGCTGGCCGTGCCGCCCGTCGTCGGGCTGCTCGCCGATGCGGTCAGCCTGCGCGTGGGACTGGTGATCGTTCCGGTCGCTGGTGGGCTGATCGTGCTGCTGGCCTCGCGCCTGCCTCGCTGACCCGGCAGGGACTTTTCCGCTGCAGGCGAGTGCTTGGACGGCGCCGCCGATCCGAAGCTCGTCTGCGTTGCCACCAAGAAGAATCCAGTGCGGTTCGACGCGAACATCGACGCCATCCGGGTATTAGTAATTGTCTTGCAGTGAGGGCCTCCGCCGGTCAGCCGAGCAGCTTGGCGAAGAACCAGCCAACCCGGCTGACCCTGCGGATCCGCGGGTTGTCGGCCACGCCGTGGATTTCCCACTGCTGCCCGCATTCGTCGCAGCGCCACAAGCCGATCCGGCTGGTGTCGGGTTCGCAGGGGTGGCCTCGGCGCCCTCGTCTCATGCACCGATGACACCACACGCGGTGCCCGCAGTGGCCCGAATCGGTTCCGGTAGATCGGGTGAAACCGTGACTTTCGGCCTTACCGCGCGTGCACGGCAGCCCCGTACAGTCATCGGCGGTGTTGCACGTCGGGGAGAGGGGCACCAGGTGACGCTGCGGGAGTTGGTCGAGCAGATGGAACGGCGCTGGGAAGAGCTGATGACCCTGCGCGCGAGCCCGGACATGTACGGCAGCGAGAGCCTGGACGGCCAGCTCTCCGAGCTGGAGCTGTGGCTGCTGCGGATGCACCGCCTGACCGCGGGGGCCTCCGCCGCATGACAGGACTCCCGGCGGTGCGCGAGGGCCGGATCAGCTGAGTCAATTGAGGATAGATCGGTTGTCGGGTCAGGTGGCCTGGTCGCGGTTTTTGCCGAGCTGGCAGGTGCAGGGGTCCTGGCAGGCGTGGTTGACACCCGGCAGCGGATAGGTGTCGACCTTCCGTGCGCGGTCGATCGTCAGCCACGCGAGTACGCCGCCGGCCGCGCACATGCCCGCCGAGACCAGCATGGCCTGGCCGAAGCCGGGGCCGAGCGGGGCACCCGCTCCGGTGTGCGACAACCCTGCGATCACTGGGAGCACCGCGACCGCGAGCAGCCCGGCCAGACGGGATATGGCGTTGTTCACGCCCGAGGCGACCCCGGCGTTGTCCGGGCTGACCGAGGCGAGCACCGCCGAGGTCAGCGGTGCCACCGTGATGGACAGGCCGACGCCGAAGACCAGGACCCCCGGCAACACGCCGCTCAGGTACGTGCTGCCGGGCACCGCCCACGTCATCAGCGCCAGGCCGACCGCGCAGATGAGCGGGCCGATGGTCATCGGCACGCGCGGGCCGGTGCGCTGCGCGAGAGCACCCACTCGGCCGGACATCAGCAGCATGATGATCGTGATCGGCAACGTCGCGATCCCAGCGGCCAGCGCGGGGTAGCCCATCGACTGCTGCAACTGCAGGGACAGCAGGAACAAAGCACCGCTCAGCGCCGCGTAGACGGTGAAGGTCGTGAGGTTCGCTCCGGTGAACTGCGCAGAGCGGAACAACGACAGAGGCAGCAGCGGATCCGGGTGGCGCATCTCGATCAGCGGGAAGGCCACCAGCGCGACCACGCCCACCACGGCCGCTCCAGCGGAGACCGCGTCCAGCCCCTTTGTTGGGATCTCGATCAGGGCGTACACGGCGCCGGCCAGGCCGACGGTCACAGCGATCGCGCCGAAGACGTCCAGGCGACCGGCCGCAGCCGGGTTCCGGCTCTCCGGCACGTGCCGCAGCGCGAGCAGCGCCGCTGCCGCGATGGGGACGTTGATGAAGAACACCCACCGCCAGGACGCCGCGTCCACCAGCCAGCCACCCGCGAACGGCCCGATCGCCGACGCCATGCCGGTCAACCCGGCCCAGCGGCCAACTGCCTCGCCGCGGTCGTCGTGCCGGATGGCGGAGTTGATCAGCGCGAGGCTGCCGGGCACCAGCAACGCCCCGCCGACGCCTTGCAGCAGGCGTGCGACGATCAATGCCGTGCCGCCGGGTGCCAGGCCGCATCCCAGCGACGCCAGGGTGAACAGCACCAACCCGAGCACGTACACCCGGCGGCGGCCGTAGCGGTCGCCGAGCGCGCCCCCGAGCAGCAACAACGCGCTGAGCGTGAGCAGATAGGCGTCCAGCACCCACTGCAGGACGCTGAGGTCACCGCCGATGTCCCGGCCGATCGCCGGCAACGCGACGTTGACGACCGAACCGTCGAGGAACGCCACACCGGAACCGAGGATCGTGGCGACGAGGATCCAGCGTCCCGGCTGGGAGCGCAGGGCTACAGCGGTGGTCACCGCATGACCATAAGACGCACGCCGAGGTCCTGCCCTCGATCATCCGCCACCCGACGTGAACGCCACCGGCAGGTGCTTGATCCCGTTGATGAAGTTTGATAGCAGGTGCTCGACCGACCTCGGCACCCGCAGATCGCGCATCGCCACAGTGCCTCGCGGTAGAACGCCCGCCGCTGCAGCCGTGCGAAATGCGCGCCCAGGCACACGCGCGGGCCGTTGCCGAAGGCGACGTGGTCGTTGGCGTGCGCCGGACGTCGAAGCGGTGCGGGTCGGGGAACTGCTGCTCGTCGAAATGCGCCGAGCAGTGGAACACCACGACCTTTCCCCGGCGGCGATGCGCTGACCGCCCAGTTCGGTGTCGGTGGTCGCGGTGCGGCGGAAGCTGAGAACCGGTGGGTGGAAGCGCAGCGCCTCCTCCACGGCGGAGTCCAGTAGCACAGGATCGTCGAGCAGCAGCCGCAACTGGCCAGGGTTCTCCGCGAAGGCGAGCATCCCGCCCGGCAGCGCGCTGCGGACGGTGTCGTTGCCGGCCACCGAGAGCAGGAAGAAGAACATCTCCAGCTCGGCGTCGGCCAGCCCGCACCCGTCCAGCTCGGCGGTGGCCAGCGCGGTCATCACGTCATCGGCGGGGTTGCGGCGCTTGAACGCCGCGAGGTCCTGGGCGAAGGCGAACATGTCGGCCAGCATCGCCGGCGAGCGCGGGTTGATTGGCTTGCCGTCCGGATCGCGGGTCACCTCGGAGTGCTCCGGGTCCTGGTAGCCGATCACCCTGTTGGTCCACTCCAGCAGCACCCGCCCGTCCGATTCCGGCACACCGAGTAGGTCGGCGAGGTTGCGCAGCGGGTAGTGGTCGGTGACCTCCACCGGCAGATCGCACATTCCGCGCTCGATCACCTCGTCGACCAGCTGGCGGGCCCGCTCGGCGACTTCGTGCCGGAAATGGTTGATCCGCCGCGGCGTGAACGCGCGGCTGACGAGGCGGCGCAACCGTCCGTGCTCGTGCGTGTCGAGGTTGAGCATCATGCTGCGGATGAACGGCATGTCCGCCGGGTCGGGATCGCGGAGCTGCGTGGCGCCCAACCAGGACGAGTAGACCTCGGCGGACTTCAGCACGGCGACTACGTCGGCGTACCGCGTGACGGCCCAGAACCCGGGCCCGGCCGGCCAGTCGCCGATCTCGTGCTCCGCCTGCCAGCTCACCGGCGCGTGCCGGCGCAGCCAGGCGAAGTCCTCGTGCGGCACCTCGTCGGCGTACCTGCGGATCGAACACATCGGGGACGTGCGCGGGCGCTGCCATGGTGACTCCTTCGGCGTATTCCGGGCCTATAGCCGGATCGCTCTCGCGCGGCGGTGCGAGCGGTGGAACTTAGGGGCCGTCAACGCCCGCCCATTCGTCCTAAGTGGATTCTCCGATTGCCAGGAGCGACAGTCCCTCTGCGGGCAGCTGCGAGGCCCCAGCGTCCGGGGCGTAGCGGCGCAGCGTGTCCAGCCCGATCTGCGCGCGGGCGCACCCGCTCGCGGCCCAGCGCCACCGCCGTCGGTGCCAGCTGGGGGCCGCTCGGATGGATGCCCGGGGCGTTGCGCAGCCCGAACTTGACGTACACCGGGCCGCGACGCGCACGATCTCGGCGATCTCGAAGTGGCGGACGAAGCCGCCCAACTCGTCGGGTGCCGCCACGTAGATGTCCAGCGGCAGGTCGGTGGCGGCGCGGATGGCGGCCAATTGCCCGATGCTCAGGTCGGTGGGCACGTTGTAGGTGGTCCGCGCCCAGGTCTTCGGCGATGCGCACCGAGGCGGGGTTCGCCAGTCCCAATTGGACGCTGATCTTGAACTGCATGTCGGTCGGCAGGTCGCCGGCCGCGCGCATCGCCGAGGCGACCTTGAGTGCGCCGAGGTCGGTGATCAGCACGCTGCGGATGCCTGCGCCGGCGGTTCGGCGGATGTCTTCCAGCACGGGCGACTCCCAGGTAATTCCCAGCTGGCGCCCACGGTTTGTTCAGTGCCGCGAGCCTGGGCTGCCACCGGGCCGCAGGCGGAGGCGGTGGCCATCGGGCTGGTGTCCCACCCGGCGACGGGCCGGGCGAACAGGCTCAGCTCGACCGAGCGCGCGGCCGCCTTGGTCGCCATCGCGCGCAGCTCGTCGTCGGTGAGCAGCATGCCGCTGCTGCCCTGGGAGATGCGGTGCACCAGAACCTGCCGGGCGTCCGCCTTGGCGAGCACGGCATCGAGCACCTTGGGGCACTCGGTGCTGGGGAGCTCCACCCGGTACCGCGCGCCGTCGGGGAAACGCTTGGTGCTAGTGACGGGGGAGTAATCGGCGGGCAGTCCTTGGGACCGCAGGAATTCACGGGTCGGATGCACCAATGCGCCGTTTGGTATTCCGAACAGCGTTCGGTTCATCGTACGGTTGGCAGGGCTGGGCGGTCAAGCGCCGGAGCTGGTGTTGGCCGATACCGGGTACGATGTTCGAAATATCGGTCAAACAGCGGGCCGGTTAAGACGTGACAGGGGATAGAACGCGTGGCACGAGCGGTACCTGCCGTGGAACGGGCCTTCGACGTCCTGGAGCTGTTCCTGGACGCCCACGAGCTGAGCGCGCCGGAGATCACCGCGCAGCTGGGCCTGCCGCGCACCACGGTGCACGAGCTGGTCGGCACGCTCAGCGAGCGCGGCTACCTGATGCCGGCGGGGCGCGGCAGCAACCGGTTCCGGCTGGGAGTGCGCGGCTTCCAGCTGGGCGCGGCCTACGCCGAGCGGCTGGACCTCGTCCGCGAGGGCCAGCTCGTAGCCGAGGACATCGCCGAGCGCTGCCAGGAAACGGTGCACGTCGGGGTGCGAGACGGGGCGGACGTGCTGTACGTGGCCAAGGTCGACAGCAGTCACCCGGTGCGGATGGTCTCGGCCGTGGGCCGGCGGCTACCCGCGCACTGCACCGCGCTGGGCAAGGCGCTGCTGGCGGCGCTGCCACGCGCAGAAGTCGACGAACTCTACGGCAACCGCCGCCTGGGTGCGATGACCGAGCACAGCATCACCACCCGCAAGGCGCTGCGCCAAGAGCTCGACACCATCGCCAAGGACGGCGTGGCGCGCGAGTACTGCGATTCCAACGAGTCGGTGGCCTGCGTTGCGGCGCCGGTGCGCGACCAGAGCAGCGAGGTAGTAGCCGCGATGAGCATCTCGGTGCCGATCCTGCGCTGGAACGACGAGACCGAAGCGGCGCTGTGCGAACTGGTCCGCGAAGGCGCCGGCACCCTGTCCGAACGCCTGGGCCACATCGGCTCCTGAATCAGCCGCTCGCGGTGCACCAGAAACCGGTTGGGTGCGCCCGGGTGCTCTGCCGGACGTGACGTCGGGCAAGTGGCGCAAGCCGCACCCTTATCTAGTGCCGCACGATCACCACCGGGCATTTCGCGTGTTGGGCGCAGCGCTGGCTCACCGAGCCGAGCAGCGCGCCGTAGAAGCTGCCGTGGCCGCGGCTGCCGACCACCAGCAGGTCGGCGCCCTCGGAGGCGTCCAGCAGCGTCTGCGCCGCGTGCCCGTGGGCGAGCTCGCGCTCCACCGGCACCGGCGGGCTCATCTCGTGCTCGATCTCGTCGACGGTGTCGTGGAGGCTCTTTCGCGCGGATTCCTCGAAGTCGTCCGGCGGCATCGGGCCACCCTCCCAGCTGTAGAAGGCGGGGAACTCCCAGGAAGTGACCGCGTGCACTGCGGCACCGGAAAGAGCTGCCTGCTTCAGCGCCCACCGCAGGGCGCACTTGGACGACTCCGAGCCGTCCACGCCGACGACGATCTTGTGCTGGGTTCCACTGTTCATGGCGCCAGCCTCCAGTTCGACGATTCGCTGTGGCGGGTTCAGCCGCGGGCCTGCTCGACGAGCTTGCCGGAGAGTTCTCGCAGCCGCGTCCTGTCCTGCTCGTCGTAGGCATGATCGAGCGCGCGGCACGCGCGGGTCCCGTGGAAGTACGCCCCGGTGACCTCGTCCAGCCCCGGATCCGCGATTAGGCGCATCGTCGCCTCGACGCCTTCGGCGATCGTGCCCAGCGGACTCACGCCGGCCTCGCGGACCATCGTGGTGTTCATGTAGGTCGCAGGGTGCAGCGCGTTGACCGTCACGCCGTGGCCGCGCAGCTGTTCGGCCAGCTCGAAGGTGAACATGATCTGCGCGAGCTTGCTCTGCGCGTACGCCCGGGCGCCGATGTAGTTCTTGGTCATCATCGGGTCGTCGAAGTCGATCGGGTGCTGACCGGCTGAAGCTACGTTGACCACCCGGGCCGGTGCCGACGCGAGCAGCAGCGGCTGCAGCAGGTGCGTCAAATGGTAGCCAGCCAGGTAGTTCACCGCGAACCGCAGTTCGATGCGGTCCGGGCTCTCCTCGCGCCCGCCGCCCGGCGGCCCGGAACCGATGCCCGCGTTGTTCACCAGCACGTCCAGCCGGTCGCAGCGCCGTTGCACGTCGTTGGCCAGCCGCGCGACCTGGCGCAGCTCAGCGAGGTCGGCGAGCACCACGTCGAGGCAGCCAGAGCCCGTGGCCGCCGCGATCTCTGCGCGCGTTTCCTCGGCCAGCTCCGCGCTGCGCCCGTGTATCAAGACCCGGGACCTGGTCTTGGCGAGCTGGTGGGCAACGGCCCGTCCAAGCCCACTGGTCGCGCCGGTGACCAGGATGCAGCGCTGGCTGGGAGTGCGCACGGTCGCTCCGAGCTGTCGGGAGTTGATTACCACCAGTGTGCGGTTGAGTTTCCGCTGTTGTCATCAGCGCATGCGTGTCGTACCCGATAGCCCCCGACCTGAGTACCCCGAAAGCGGTGTGTCGCAGGCATTCCACTGAGGACATCGAGACTGTCGGCACAGATCGTGCAGTCCTTACCCGAGTGGGTGCTTGTAACTGTGGGTAACGCGCGATACACCTGGGGTTGGTGTGGCGCCGCTACATCGAAAATTTGCCGAGGGAGCGACCATGACCACCAACGAGGAGAGCTCCACCGGACGTTATCTGGTGTTGCTGGAAGACAATTCGACGATCATCGGAACCCGCGAGCTGACGCGGCTGACGGGCATCCGCTGCGCCAACACCGCCGACGCGGCTGGCGCGGCACCGGGGGAGCTGTTCCGCGGCGCGGGCGGGATCGTGCTGCATCAGCTCGGCATCGCGTTGATCAGCGCGGACCCGGACCAGGCCGCGGCGCTCCAACGCGCGTCCCGGGAGACCAGTCCGATCGCGGCTTTCGAGCAGGAGCGCAGAGTGTTCGCCATCGGCGCGGAGGCGCAGGCGGAGGACGGCGAGTTCACATGGGGCCTGCAGGCGGTGCGCGCCGACCGCACGCACCCCACCGGCAAGGGCGTCCGGGTCGCGGTGCTCGACACCGGCTTGGACCTCAAGCACCCCGACTTCGCCGACCGCGACATCGTCACCGGGTCCTTCGTGGAGGGCCAGGACGTGCAGGACGGCCACGGGCACGGCACGCACGTGATCGGCACCTCCTGCGGTCCGCGGAACTCACAGTCCGGCCCCGGCTACGGCATCGCTTCGGAGGCCAGCATCTACGCGGGCAAGGTGCTCGGCGACGACGGGTCCGGAACCGACAGCGGCATCCTTTCCGGCATCGAGTGGGCGATCTCCAACGGGGCCGCCGTGGTGTCGATGTCGCTCGGCGCGCCGACGCAGCCCGGCGAGCCGTTCTCCGCGGCTTTCGAGCGTGTCGCCCAGCGCGCTATGGAGCGGGGCACGCTGATCATTGCCGCCGCCGGCAACGAGAGCCAGCGTTCCACCGGGGTGGTCGCGCCGGTCGGGCACCCGGCGAACTGCCCGTCGATCCTGGCGGTCGGCGCGATCGACTCGCAGCTGCAGATCGCGGACTTCTCCAGCGGCACCGTCGACGAGATCGGCCAGGTGGACCTGGTCGCCCCCGGCGTCGACGTCTATTCCAGCTGGCCGGGGGCGGAGCGCTACCGCAAGCTCAGCGGAACCAGCATGGCTACCCCGCACGTCGCCGGTGTCGCGGCGCTGTACGCGCAGCAATACCCGGAGCGGGCGTGGGGCCTGTGGGCGCGGCTTTCGCAGACCGGACGTCGGCTCCCGCTCGCATCGACCGACATCGGTGCTGGCGTGGTCAAGGCGCCGTAGCTGCCGGGGTCGCCGCGCGGTCAGGCGTCATCGATGGCCTGCGCGGCGACCTTCGCGCAGTTGCCGAGGTCTTCGGCGGCGGCCGCCGCTTGGTCGAGCGCGACATGCACCGCCGACGGCTCGGCGGCGTTCGGCGTCTCGTAGCTGGAGGCCATTATGTCGAGCTGCCGGGCAAGCCGGGCCCCCGCCGCGGTGACGGCCAGCAACGCTTCCCGCGCCGCGGTAATTTCGGGCGGTGCCCCGGCCTCGCGGGCGCTCTGCTCCAACTTGCCGCCGGTCTGCGCGATCACTTCGGCGGTTGCGTTGACGTCCTGCCAGCGCGCCGACGTTCCGCTCTCCATCTTGTTGCCCCTCACAAGCGCCGGTACCGGCGCACTATTAGCAGTTTCCGCCCCTGGTTGGGCGGTTGAACCGCCCTCGTCACCGGGTTCACCCACCCAAACGGTGGGAACCCGCGTTCAGCGGCTCGGCATTCATTCGCGGTCAGCTCCGCTGCAGGGCCCGCTCCAGCTCCGCCTTGGTCATCTTCGAGCGGCCCTTGATATCGGCGCGCTGCGCGTCCGCGTAGAGCTGCTGCTTGGTTCGACCGCCCGGCCCGGAGCCGGAGCGCAGTCCACCGCGGCGTTGCGGGGGGATGTCCTGCGTGGCGGTCTTGCTCCGCTGCCGGGACTCACCGGCCTGCGCCCGGTTCTTGTTGACCGTCCGCGCCGCGATTTCTTCTGCGCGGTCCTCGCTGCTGCCGCGCTCCATCGCCTGGCTCTTGATGTGCCTGTACTGCCGTTCCTCTTTCTCGGTCCAGCTCTGCTGCGGCATTCCCGCTCACCTCGCCTCCGCAGTTAGTCGGGTCGCGACGTGCTTCGCGTACCCGGAGCGAGCGGTGGTCACACGTTCGCGCGACGGGAGAGGAGGCGCGCTGCGACGACCGCGCCGAGAGCACCTGCGGCGACCTCCAGGCGACGCGGGCCGGAAACCGCGAGCCGTCGCCGGAACACGTCGTACCCGGACTCCACGATGCGGTCGAGGATCTCGCCGTACAACGTGAACGCGGTGCGCACGCACGGCCGCGACCAGGGCGCGAGCATCGCGATGCCAGGTTCCGCGGCCCGGTACTTCGAGCGGGTGCGGGCGACCTGGTCGGCGAGCGCCCGGCGCACCGGGCGGTCGGGTCGGCCGAGCGCCCGGCACCCGATGAGCCGCTCCCGGTCGACGCCGAACACCGCCAGTTCCTCCAGTGGCAGGTAGACCCGGCCGCGGTCGAGGTCCTCACCGATATCGCGCAGGAAGTTGGTGAGCTGGAAAGCGCCGCCCAGCGCCGCGGCGTAGGGCTCGGCCTCGCTGGCCGGGCACACCGTGCCGAGCACCGGGAGCAACTGGAGGCCGATCACCGACGCCGAGCCGTGGATGTAGGCGTCCAGTGCGGCCCGCGTCGGGTACGAGCGGACGGTCAGGTCCATCCGCATAGAGGCCATGAAGTCGGTGAACAGCGCCGGGTCGATGCGGTGCCGGGCGACCGTATCGACGAGTGCGGTGAGGATCGGGTGTTCGCTGTTACCAGCGCGCAGACCGGCTCGCAGCATGTCGTCCAGCTGGTCCAGTGCCTGCTGCCGGTCCCGGACCGTTCGCGCCTCGTCGGTGTCGTCGACGATGTCGTCCACCCATCGCGCGAAGCCGTACAGCGCGTGCACCGCGGGCCGTTGCGCCGGGGCCAGCAGCCGGGTCGCGAGGAAGTAGGTGCGGCCGTGCGCGGCGTTGAGCACCCGGCACCGCTGGTAGGCGGGGCGCAGATGCGGCTGGACGCCCGCGGCGTCCAGCTCGCGGCGTGCCGCCGCCCGCGGCAAGGTGCCCGTGTCCATGCCGGGAATCTCAGCACACGGAGTGGGCGTGCGTGCGCACGGTGGGCATCCGCGGTGAACTCGGTCACTGCCACAGTCCGATTAGGACGCTTCAGCTGAGCCCGCTCTCGGCGAGGGCCTCGTCGAGCCCGTCGAGCAGGACCACGCCGAGGGTGTTCGCGACCGAGCCGGTCGCCAGCTCGCTGCGGAGCCGGTAGGCGAGCAATCGTACCCGGCGAGGGTCCGGCCGGTCCTGCCGCGTGGCCTCGCGCAGCCGCCGTGCGATCAATTCGATCTCGACGGTGTCGCCGTAGCGGGCGTGCACCGTCGGCAGCGTGAGAAGCACGACCTTGGCCACCCGGGTCAGCCCGGTGAAGTCGGGGCTGGGCGCGGGTGCCGGCGATGGTTGGACGGGCACCACCGGTAGGGGCTCGTCGAGTACCGCGACAGACTGCGCCCGCGTCCACGAACCGATGTCCCCGCCGTGCCGGCCGGCGCAAATCAGGCCGGATCCGGTCAGGCCGGCGCGGGCGGGTGCGCCCTGCTGCCCGGTACCGCTGGTGGCGATCAGCTCCTGCGCCCGCAGCGTCCGCACGACTTCGGCGAGCTCGGCCCACGACGGCTGCAGCGCCGCCGCCTCGGCCGCCGGGCTGTCGAAGAAACCTGCGACCTCGGGCCGGAATCGGTCGTCTTCGTAGAGGTAGCGGAGGAAGGCGCGAGCGAGCGACTCAAGCCTTGACACGTTGGCCTCCAGATTGCTCGTCCAGGGTGCAGGGCGAGAGGAGGGCGGACCCGGGTCCTGCCGAAGACCTCAGAACGCACCGGCGCGCAGCCGGTTTGGAATCATGGTTGCCGCTGTCCCCAGTTTCAGCGGATCCGCCATGCGACCGCCGGGTCGCGGTCGGTCACATCGCAGCAGCGTAAGCGGACCCCAGCCGTGATCGCAGGGGCCTTTTGTCACCCACAAGTTTGGGATTGCGATGCCAGGGCGTAACTGTCCATTGTGCTCAATACCCGCACCATCCGCACCACTGCGCTCAAAGGTGCTGGAGTGACGCGGGGGACCGCCGGCCGCGACCATCCAACGCCACGACCGACGGCCGGTCCCGCGCACGGAATCCCCCTGCATGCCACGCGTCCGCAGGGGCTCCAGGCCGCCCACGTGGTCGAGAACCCCGCCGATGATCCTCATGACGGGAGTTCCGGAGATTTATCGCGCGCGAGATCCGGAAGCGCCGGGCGCGTGCTCGTCGGCGCTGGTCCGCAGGCCGTCGAAGGCGATCTTGGTGACGGCGTCGGCGAGCTGCGCGGCGCGCAGGCCGCGGCTGGGCTTGTACCACTCGATGACCGAGTTGACCATGCCGAACAGCAGCCGGCTGGTCAGCACCGGGTCGACGTCCGGCCGGATGCTGCCCTCCGCTTCGGCCTGCTTGACGAGGTCGCTGACCACCTGATCGAACTCGCGGCGCCGGGTCAGCGCCTGCTGCTCGACCTTGGTGTTGCCCCGCACTCGCAGCAGCAGCGTGACGAACGGCAGTTCGTCGACGAGCACCTCGATGCTGCGCCGGACCACGTGCTCCAACCGGTCGATGGTCTTGCCAGTGGTTGACGCCTCTTCCTCGGTGACCGCGAACAGCGCGTCCAGCGCCCGGTTGACGCTCAGCCGCAGCAGCTCGTCCTTGCTCGACACGTGGTAGTAGATCGCAGACTTGGTGATGCCCAGCCGACGGGAGAGGTCCTCCATGCTGGTGCCTTCGTAGCCGCGCTCGTTGAATACCTGAACGGAGACGTCCAGCAATCGACCGAGGTCGTAGCCCGGCCGACCCCGGCGATTCGCGCGCCCAGCGTTCCCTGACATGGCTCGCAGTATTTCAGCCTGCGGATCCGGATTCGCGGCGGTCCACGAGGCGGCGCAGCTTGCCCACCGATCGCTCCAGCGTGTCCGGATCTACCACGGTGACTTCGGTGCTGATGCCGACGCCGTCCTTGATCGCGCGGACCAGCTCGGCGCCGGCCGGTTCCCGGCGGTTGCCCGGGCAGCCGGTACGGGCCTCCACCCGAACCGTCATCCGGTCCATCCGGCCCTCGCGGGTGAGCACCAGCTGGAAGTGCGGTGACAGGCCGTCGGTGCGCAGCACCAGCTCCTCGATCTGGGTGGGGTAGACGTTGACGCCGCGCAGGATGATCATGTCGTCGCTGCGGCCGGTGATCTTAGTCATCCGCCGCATCGGCCGGGCCGTGCCGGGCTGCAGGCGGGTCAGGTCCCGGGTGCGGTAGCGGATGACCGGCATGGCCTGCTTGGTCAGCGAGGTGAACACGAGTTCGCCCTCGGTGCCGTCGGGCAACACTTCCTCGGTGAACGGGTCGATCACCTCGGGGTAGAAGTGGTCCTCCCAGATGTGCAGCCCGTCCTTGCTCTCCACGCACTCGTTGGCCACGCCGGGGCCCATCACCTCGGACAGGCCGTAGATGTCGACCGCGTCGATGTCCAGCCGTGCCTCGATCTCCTGCCGCATTTGCTCGGTCCATGGCTCGGCGCCGAAGATGCCGATCGCGAGCGAGGTGCTGCGCGGGTCGATGCCCTGCCGCTCAAACTCGTCGATGAGGGTGAGCATGTAGGACGGGGTGACCATGATGATCTCGGGCCGGAAGTCCTGGATGATCTGCACCTGCCGGGCGGTCATCCCACCGGAGGCCGGGATGACGGTGCACCCGAGCCGCTCGGCCCCGTAGTGCGCGCCTAGCCCGCCGGTGAACAAGCCGTACCCGTAGGAGACGTGCACCTTGTGGCCCGGCCGCCCGCCTGCGGCGCGGATGGAGCGCGCCACCACATCGGCCCAAGCATCCAGGTCCTGCTCGGTGTAGCCGACGACGGTCGGCTTGCCCGTGGTGCCGCTGGAGGCGTGTAGCCGCCGGACCTGCTCCATCGGCACGGCGAGCAGGCCGAACGGGTAGTTGTCCCGCAGGTCCTGCTTGGTGGTGTGCGGGAACTTCGCCAGGTCGGCCAAGCTCCGGCAGTCCTCCGGCCGGACGCCCGCCGCATCGAACTTGCTGCGGTATAGCGGCACGTTCTTGTAGGCGTGGTGCAGGGTCCACTGCAGGCGTTCCAGCTGCACCGCGGCGAGTTCGTCGGCGGAGTACCGCTCGGCGGGGTCGAGGTCGGCCGGATCCGGCGCGGTTCCGAGCCGGCGCGCCGCGCCCGTCGTCGCTGTCATGGCTTGGCTCCCTCGGGCTGGTTGTCGGGTGCGCCGCTCAACGATCGGCTGTGGCCCCGGAATTCGGCGATCAGCTCGTCGCCGCGGTGCACGGACACGTCGTAGATCCCGCTGCGGCCGAACCGGGTTCGTTCCTCGGCGTGGGCGACGAGCAGGTCGCCACCGTGGGCGGGGCGGATGAAGGTGATGTCCGCGCGAGCCGCGACCGTCGTCGGTCCGTGGCTGTTGCAGGCGCAAGCGAAGGTCGTGTCGGCCAGCAGGAAGATGTAGCCGCCGTGGGCGATCCCGTGGCCGTTGACCATCGCGTCGGTGATCCGCATCCGGGCCCGGGCGAACCCGTTGCCGGTCTCGACGAGCTCGATTCCCAGCGCCTGCGAGGCGCGGTCGTCGTCGAACATGGCCTGGGCCGCGTCGCGCGTCGTCGCGCCGGGCTCCTGCACGGGGGCACCACCACCTCGCAACCGAACGAACAGTCGGTAATTAATCCTGTGCCGCCGGATGCTGTCAAGGGCTCCCTGCGAATCAGGTTCCCTTGATCGGTAAAGCAGAATTTAGCTGCATCGGGGTGGTGCGCGACAGTCTTGCCGAGTGCTACTTTTTCGAACGAACGGTCAGTTAAAGAACTAGCCGAAGGAGGTCGGGGCGAATGGCTGCCCTGCGGAGCTACGTCAACGGCGATTGGCACGCGCCGTCGGACAACGGGGTGTCGTTGCACGATGCGGTGACCGGTGAGGAGGTCGCGCGGGTCTCCTCGGCGGGAATCGACATGGCCGCGGTGCTGGCGCACGGGCGCAGCCGTGGTGGTCCGGCCCTGGCGGAGCTGACGTTCCACCAGCGCGCCGCGCTGCTGAAGAGCCTCGCCTCGAACCTGCGCGAGCACCGCGAGGAGCTGTACGCGCTGTCGGCCCGCACCGGCGCCACGCTCGGCGACTCCAAGTTCGACATCGACGGCGGCATCGGGGTGCTGTTCGGCTACTCCAGCAAGGGCCGCCGAGAACTGCCCAACAGCACGGTTTACGTCGACGGCGCTGTCGAGCCGCTGAGCAAGGGCGGCACGTTCGTCGGGCAGCACATCTGCACGCCGCTGCGGGGCGTCGCGGTGCAGATCAACGCGTTCAACTTCCCGGTGTGGGGACCGCTGGAGAAGTTCGCGCCAGCCTTCCTGGCCGGGGTCCCCAGTCTGATCAAACCGGCCAGCCAGACCGCGTACCTCACGCATCGGCTGGTGGAGCTGATGGTCGATTCCGGGCTGCTGCCGGATGGCTCGCTGCAGCTGGTCTGCGGCAGCGTCGGCGACCTGTTCGAGCACCTGACCGACCAGGACCTGGTGTCGTTCACCGGCTCGGCCTCGACCGGTCAGCGGTTGCGCGCCCACCCGGTGGTGGCGGCGAACTCGGTGCGGTTCAACGTCGAGGCCGACTCGCTGAACTGCTCGATCCTGGGCCCGGACGCCACCCCGGGCACCGACGAGTTCGACCTCTTCGTCAAGCAGTTGGTCACCGAGATGACGGTCAAGGCCGGGCAGAAGTGCACCGCGATCCGGCGGGCGCTGGTGCCGGCGAACTTGATCGACGAAGTGGTCGCGGCCGCCAAGGACCGGTTGGCGAAGGTAGTCGTCGGCAACCCCGCCTCTCCGGAGGTCCGGATGGGGGCACTGGCCAGCCTGGAGCAGCGCGAGGAGGTGCGGCGGTCGCTGAAGGCGCTGCTGGAGGCCGGAACGCTGGTGCACGGAGACCCCGGGCGGGTCGAGGTCTTGGACGCCGACGCGGAGCGCGGCGCGTTCCTGCCGCCGCTGCTGGTCCGATGCGACGACCCGGACCAACCGCAGCCCCACGAGGTCGAGGCCTTCGGCCCGGTCAGCACGGTGATGCCGTATGAGACCGCGGCGCAGGCCGTGGCGCTGGCGCGCCGCGGCAAGGGCAGCCTCGCCGGTTCCGTGGTGACCGCCGACGCGGAGTTCGCGCGCGAGGTGGTGCTGGGCGCGGCATCGCGGCACGGCCGGATGCTGGTGCTCAACCGGGACAACGCCGGCGAGAACACCGGGCACGGGTCGCCGTTGCCCGCGCTGGTCCACGGTGGACCGGGGCGCGCCGGTGGCGGCGAGGAGATGGGTGGCGTTCGTGGCGTGCTGCACCACATGCAGCGGACCGCGGTGCAGGCCGACCCGGCGACGCTGACCGCGATCACCGGGCAGTGGGTGAGCGGAACTCCGCGCAACATCACCGAAAAGCACCCCTTCCGCAAGTACCTCGGCGAACTGCGCATCGGTGACACGGTGTTGGCCGGGCCGCGCACCGTGACGCTGGAGGACGTCGAGCACTTCGCCGAGTTCACCGGCGACACCTTCTACGCGCACACCGAGGAGGAAGCGGCGCGGGCCAACCCGTTCTTCGACGGTCGCGTGGCGCACGGCTACCTGGTGGTGTCCTTCGCCGCCGGCCTGTTCGTGGATCCCGACCCGGGACCGGTGCTGGCCAACTACGGCCTGGAGAACCTCCGGTTCCTCACGCCGACCTACCCCGGTGACGAGATCACCGTGACCTTGACCGCCAAGCAGATCACGCCGCGGGTCGGCGCCGAGCACGGCGAGGTCCGCTGGGACGTGGACGTGACCAACCAGGACGGCGCCTCAGTGGCGAAGTACGACGTGCTGACTCTGGTGGCCAAAGGACCGGGGGAGCAGGGGTGACCATGACGACCACGGCGGACCGGCTCGACGACGCCGAGCTGCAGCAGCACTTCGACGAGCGGATCGCGCACGACCAGCGCATCGAGCCGCGGGACTGGATGCCCGAGGGCTACCGCAAGACCCTCATGCGGCAGATCGCCCAGCACGCGCACTCCGAGATCATCGGCATGCAGCCGGAGGGCAACTGGCTGACCCGCGCCCCGAGCCTGCGGCGCAAGGCGATCCTGCTTGCGAAGGTGCAGGACGAGGCGGGGCACGGGCTCTACCTGTACTCCGCGGCCGAAACGCTCGGGGTGGACCGCTCGGAGCTGACCGAAAAGCTCATCGAGCGGCGGCAGAAGTACTCGTCGATCTTCAACTACCCGGCGCTGACCTTCGCCGACATCGGTGTCATCGGGTGGCTGGTCGACGGGGCGGCGATCTGCAACCAGGTGCCGCTGTGCCGCAGCTCCTTCGGTCCTTACGCGCGGGCCATGGTCCGGATCTGCAAGGAGGAATCGTTCCACCAGCGGCAGGGCTACGAGCTGCTGATGACGATGATGCGTGGCACCGCGGAGCAGCGGGAGATGGTGCAGGATGCGACGAACCGCTGGTGGTGGCCGTCACTGATGATGTTCGGCCCGCCGGATGGCGACTCGCCCAACACCCAGCAGTCCATGGCGTGGCGGATCAAGCGGCACACCAACGACGAGCTCCGGCAGAAGTTCGTCGACGTGACCGTGCCGCAGGCCGAGGCGCTCGGAGTCACGCTGCCCGACCCGGCGCTGCGCTGGAACGAGGAGCGCGTGCACTACGACTTCGGCGAGCCGGACTGGTCCGAGCTCAAGCAGGTCATCGCCGGGAACGGGCCCTGCAACGAGGAGCGGCTGGCCCGGCGCCGGGCCGCGCACGAGGAAGGGCAGTGGGTGCGCGACGCGGCAGCGGCCCACGCCGCCATGCAGGCCGCACGGGAGGAGGCCGCGCGATGAGTTCGGACGCCGAGACCGGTGCACCGCGGTCCTCGTGGCCGCTGTTCGAGGTTTTCGTCCGCGGCAAGCGGGGTTTGAACCACGTGCACGTGGGCTCGCTGCACGCCGCGGACGAGCAGATGGCACTGCACAACGCCCGCAACCTCTACACCCGCCGCAACGAGGGCGTGAGCATCTGGGTGGTGCGGGCGGACGCGATCACCGCGTCGAGCCCGGACGAGAAAGACCCGTTCTTCGCGCCCAGCGGCGACAAGGTGTACCGGCACCCCACGTTCTACCGCATCCCCGATAACGTTCCGCACATGTGAGGTCGGCCTGATGTCGTTCGACAACGCCTACGAGGCGCTGACCGCCGCGGAGCCCGGTGGCGAGTCCCGCTGGGCATTCGGCACCGGCTTTGACGATCCGCTGTCCGGAGTGGACACCGCGCTGCCGGACGGCGTGGACGGCGCTGCGTTCGCCCGGTACTGCCTGATGCTCGGCGACGACGCGCTGATCGCCTCGCAACGGCTGACCGAGTGGGTCACCCACGCGCCGGAGCTGGAGGACGAGCTGGCGCTGGCCAACATCGCGCTCGACTTGCTGGGCCAGGCGCGGTTGCTGCTGGCCCGCGCCGGGCAGGCCGACGGCAGCGGGCGCGGCGAGGACGAGCTGGCGTACTTCCGAGATGAGCGGGAGTTCCGCAACGTTCGGCTGGTCGAGCCGCCCAACGGCGACTTCGCGCACACCATCGCCCGGCTGCTGGCGTTCTCGACGTGGCGCCTCGCGCTGTTCGCCCGGCTCGCCGAATCGCGCGACCCGGTGCTGGCGGCGATCGCGGCCAAGGCAGTCAAGGAGTTGGCCTACCACCGCGAGTACACGGCACAGTGGACGGTCCGGCTCGGCGACGGCACCGAGGTGTCGCACGCGCGGATGCAGCAGGGGCTCGATGCGGTGTGGCCGCTGGTCGACGAACTGTTCGTGCCGAACGCGACCGAGCTGGAGATGGTGGCGGCCGGCGTCGGCACCGACCCGGCGCAGGCGCGCGCCGAGTTCGACGACGTCCTGGAGCAGGTCATAGCGGCGGCCACCTTGCGGCGACCCGAGGCGTCGGCGCCGGCCGGGGTGGCCGAGCAGACCGGCCGGGACGGCGTCCACACCGAGCACCTGGGCTACCTGCTCGCGGAGATGCAGAGCCTGGCCCGAGCGCACCCGGAGGCGACATGGTGACGAGTACGAAGCTGGACCTCCGGCACGCCCGGGCGGTTGCCGAGTCGGTCGCCGATCCCGAGCTGCCGGTGCTGACACTGGCCGACCTCGGGGTCCTGCGCGACGTCGAGCTGGCCTGGGACGGGAAGGTCGTCGTGTCGATCACGCCCACCTACTCGGGCTGCCCGGCGATGCGCGAGATGCGCGCGGACCTCAGTAATCGGCTGAGCGAGGCCGGTTTCGCCGACGTCGAGGTGCGCACCGTGCTGGACCCGCCGTGGACCACCGACTGGATCAGCCAGGCAGGGCGGCAGAAGCTCGCCGAGTACGGCATCGCCCCTCCGGGGGCAGCTCCGCAGCGCGCTGCCGGCCCTGTGCCGCTGACGCTGACCCCGCCGCGGTCCCGGGTCTGCTGCCCGCAATGCGGTTCGCCGGATACCGAGCAGGTCTCGCAGTTCGGCGCGACCGCGTGCAAGGCGCTGCGCCGATGCCGCTCGTGCCACGAACCCTTCGAGCACATCAAGGAGATCTGACGTGGTCCATCCCGCCCCCGTCGACGTACCCGCGGCCCCTGTACCGGCGCGGACCGGCCGTCGTCGCACGTCGTTCCACCCTCTGCGGGTCAGCCACGTGGAGCGGCTGTGCGAGGACGCGGTCGCCGTCAGCTTCGACGTCCCACCGGAGCTCGCCGAGGATTTCGCCTTCAGACCGGGCCAATCGCTGACGCTGCGCCGCCGGGTCGACGGCCGCGAGGAGCGCCGGTCGTACTCGATCTGCTCCCCGCACGGCGCGACACCCCGGATCGGCGTGCGCCACGTGCCGGGCGGGTTGCTCTCTAGCTGGCTGGTGAGAGAGGTGCGGCCTGGCGACGAGATCGAAGTGCTGCCGCCGACGGGCAGCTTCACTCCGGACCTGACCACGCCCGAGCGGCACGTGTGCATCGCCGCCGGATCGGGAATCACCCCAGTGCTGTCCATCGCGGCCTCGGCGCTGCGCGAGACGGACGCGGCCGTCACGCTGCTCTACGGCAACCGGCGCAGCGATACGGTGATGTTCGCCGACGAGCTCGCCGACCTGAAGGACCGCTATCCGACGCGGCTGGAGCTGGTGCACGTGCTCTCGCGGGAACCGCGCGAGTCGGAGCTTTTTACCGGCCGGTTGGACGCGGCGAAGATCCGGGCGATGCTGTCCACATTGGTCGAGGCCGACTCGGTGGACCAGTGGTGGCTGTGCGGGCCATTCGGCATGGTCAGCGACGCGCAGGACGTGCTGCGCGAAAGCGGCGTCGCGAACGAACGGATCCACCAGGAGCTGTTCTACGTCGAGGACGTGCCGCCGGAACCGGCGCGCCACGAGGAGCCGACGGTAGAGGGGCTGACGAGCGAGGTCACGGTGGTGCTCGACGGTCGTTCGACGCCGATGGCGCTGCCCCGCGATGTCCCGGTTTTGGACGCGGCCCAACGGGTCCGCCCCGACCTGCCGTTCGCCTGCAAGGGCGGTGTCTGCGGCACCTGCCGGGCGAAGGTCACCTGCGGCGAGGTCCGCATGCGCCGCAACTTCGCGCTGGAAGAATCGGAAGTGACGGAAGGGTTCGTCCTCACCTGCCAATCGCTCCCGACCACCGACACGGTCACGGTCGACTTCGACGCCTGATGACTTGCCCGGCCACCTGCGTGAGACTCGCGGGACCGGACCGCTCAGCGCCGCTGTCCCCGCTGACAGACTGTCCCAGGTGATGGCCTCTTTGGTCAGGAGGCCTTACGGGAGCGGCGGCCTTCGGTGCCGGTGGGCTTCGCCGTGGCCTCGGCGAGGGCCTTCTCAAGTTCGGCCCGCTTCATCTTGGAGCGGCCCTTGATGCCCAGCCGCTTGGCCCGGTCATCGAGCTCGGCCTTGCTCAGCTCCGACAGGTCCTCCTCTGCCCGCGCGGGCTTGCGGCCCTTGCGCGCCTCGTCGACGCTGCGCCGCAGCGCCTCGGTCAGGTCGATGACGTCCGTCGGCTTCGGCGGTGCCTCCGCCGCCTCCACCTCGCCGCCGCGCGCCTTCTCCGCCAGCAGGTCCTCGACCTTCGCGGTGTAGGTGTCCTCGTACTGCTCCGGTTCCCACGGCCCGCTCATTGACTCGATGATCGTGGTCGCCATCTGCAGTTCCTTCTCCGACGGCTTCGCCTGCTCGCCGTCCTCGCCGACCAGCTCGCTCGGATCACGGACTTCGTCGGCGAAGAACAGGGTGTTCAGCGCCAGCACGTTGTCGTCGGCGCGGACCGCCGTGAGGTACTGCTTGCCCCGCAGCACGAAGGTCGCGATTCCCGCTTGGCTGGTTTCGTGCATCGCCCGGCGCAGCAGGTTGTAGGGCCGGAAGTGCTCCTTGCTGTTGGGGGCGAGCCAGTAGGTCTTCTGAAAGTGCACCGGGTCGATCTCGGTGATGTCGACGAAGGTGGTGATGTCGATGGTGCGGGAGCGACCGGGGGCGATCTCGTCGAGTTCGGACTGCTCGACGGTGATGACCCCGCCGTCGAAGTCGCGGCCCTTGACGATATCGTTGTAGCCGACTTCTTTGCCGGTGCGTTCGTTGACGCGCTTGTAGCGGATCCGGTCGGTGGTTCCGCGCTCGTACTGGTGGAACTGGATCGTGTGGTCCTCGGTCGCTGCGTAGAGCCCGACCGGGATGGTGACGAGGCCGAAGTTGATCGAGCCGGTCCAGATCTTCCGCGGCATGGCAGCCTCCCATCGCCCCGACACCCGAGCACCACCGGTGTCCACGATGCGGTGGTGGGCGCAAGATCGCAGAACTCCTGTTCATCGCCGTGGCGTCGAGTCGCTCTCGGTATTTCCCGGAGCCGGGGAGGGAGAAACAACGCGATGTGTGCCGTCGGCCTGCCGTTGCGTCCGGCCGCGGCGAGCGAGCAGTTCCAGCAAGGGAACCGCAACGCGGCGCGAGGTGTCCAGCGCCTGCCTGGCCTGGCTGAGGGTGAACGGTTCGGGCAGCTGCGCCAAGCGCAGAACGGCCGCTTGTTCGGCGTCCGGCAGGAGTACCAGGCCCGGGGCCAGGCGCAGCAGTGCGCCCGCGTGCGCGGCGGCGGCGAGTTCCTTGTCGCCGATGGCCAGTTCGGAGAGTTGGTCGGCGGTGGGGGCTTGGAACGGGTGGTCGTGCAGCGCCCGCCGGATCGTTTCCACCGCGCGCTGCACGCGTTCGGGGAGCGGGGTCGGCCCTTTGTGCAGCCGTCCGTCCGACAGGGAGACACCGGCGGCTTCGGCAATCGGGGGCAGCAGAGCAGGATCGGGCAGGACCAAGGCGCGGCGTGCGGACTCGGCGGGCATGCCGTCTTCCAGCGGGTGCGTCTTGTGGTGCTGCGCCAGCAACTCGTCGAGGCGAGCGCCGAGTTCGTCGCGGTGCTCCTCGTCCAGCAGCCACCGCCCGGGCCCGGGCGGTGTGGCGCCCATCGCGCGAAGGTCGTCGGCGTGGATCAGGCCCCGTCGGCGCAGCTCGGCCGCGCCGTCTGGGCGGCCGTCCATGGTGTCAAGTTCGGCCGCTCGCGCGCGGGCCGCGCCGCGCCTGGTCAACTGCGGCGGGCGAACGTCGAGCACCACGAGCCCCCCGCAGATGCGCCGACTTCCAGGATCTCGCAGCAGTGCTCGGTCGCCGATGCGCAGGGGAAGCCGGGTGTGCAACGTCAGCCGCGCCGTGTCACTGCCGAGCGGCCGGACGCGTGCCCCGACCGCCGCCGCACCGATGTGCAGCACCAGGTCGCGAGGTAGGCGTGGTGTCGCGCAGGTTCCAACGGAACTCGGCGAGGTCGTGCGGCGGATCCGGACGTCGAGGACATCGGTGGTAAGCCAGCAGCCCGGGGTCAGCAGCGCGTCGCCGCGCCGCACCTGGTCGAGGTCCACGCCGCGGAGGTTGACCGCCACTCGTGCCACAGCGCCGACCTGGTGTTCGGACGATCCGAGCGCCTGCAGGTCGCGGATCGTCACGTCCACGCCGGCGGGGTGCAGCTGGAGCCGGCCATCTTTGCGGAGGGTGCCTGCCGGGAGCGTGCCGGTTACGACCGTTCCAGCGCCCCGGATGGTGAAAGCGCGGTCCACCCAGAGCCGCACATCAGCATCCCGGTCGGCTGCAGGTAGCCGGTGGATGAGCTCGTCGATCTGGTGCCGCAGCTTGCCCAAGCCAGCTCCGGTGCGTCCGCTGACGTGCACGGTCGGGATGTCGGCCAGTGTGGTCGTGCGGAGCCGGTCGCGAGCCTGTTCGGCGGCGGCGCGGGGGTCGGCCAGGTCGCAGCGGGTCACGGCGAGCAGGCCGTGCCGCACGCCGAGGGCGGTCAAGGCGTCCAGGTGCTCGTCGGACTGCGGCATCCAGCCTTCGTCAGCGGCGACGACGAACAGCACCGCGGGCACCGGACCGATGCCGGCGAGCATGTTCGGCACAAACCGTTCGTGGCCGGGTACGTCGACGAAGGCAGCGGTGCAGCCGTCGGGCAGCTGGGTCCACGCGAACCCGAGGTCGATGGTCAGGCCGCGGCGGCGTTCCTCCGCCCAGCGGTCCGGTTCCATGCCGGTGAGCTCGCGGATCAGCGTCGACTTGCCGTGATCTACGTGCCCGGCGGTGGCGATGACGTGCATTAGCCCACCGCCAGCACCGCGCGACGCAGGTCGTCGTCGTGTTCAGCGGAGATCGCGGCCAGGTCCAGCAGGCAGCGATCGCGTTCGGTGCGGGCGAGGACCGCCGGGTAGCCCTCTCGTAGGAGCTTCGCGAAGCGTTCGGGGAGCACGACCGCCGCGCTGGGTAGCGCGACATCGGGCGCGCCGCCACCGCCGGCCGTCGCCTCGCTGCGGTGCACCGTGGCCGGGACGCCAGCCGCGTTGAGCGCATCCGCGAGCCATTCGGCGCGGATCAGCAATTGCGCCTGGTCTTGGCGCAGCCGCTGCGCGGTCGGCGTGCTGGGGCCGCGAAGGGTGGCTTCCAACGCGGCGAGGGTGAGCTTGTCGACGCGCAGTGCGCGGGCCAGCGGATGCCGCCGAAGCCGGTGCACGATCTCGGCGCTGCCTAGCAGCAGGCCCGCTTGCGGCCCGCCGATCAGCTTGTCCCCGCTGGCGATGACCAGATCCGCTCCGTCGGCAAGTGTCGTGGTCGCGTCGGGTTCCCGTGGCAGGGCCGGATGCGGGTGCAGCAGCCCCGAGCCGATATCGACCACCACCGGCACCTCGAGTCCGCGCAGCACGGAGACCGGCACGGCGGCGGTGAAGCCGCGGATCACGAAGTTCGACGGGTGCACCTTGAGGACGAAGCCGGTGTTCGGGCCCAGTGCCGACCGGTAGTCGTCCAGTCGGACCCGGTTGGTGGTGCCGACCTCGCGCAGCCTCGCGCCCGTGGCGGTGAGCAGCTCGGGAATGCGGAACCCGTCGCCGATCTCGACCATTTCGCCGCGCGCCAACACGATTTCGTGGCCTTGCGCGAGCGCGGTCGCCGCGAGGGCGAGCGCTGCGGCACCGTTGTTGACCACGTGCGCGGCCTCCGCGCGCGGCACGGCCGCGAGCAGCGCCGCGACGGCGGCCGCACCACGCGGGCCCCGCCGGCCGGTGTGCAGGTCGAGTTCGACGTTCGTGGTTCCGGCGGCCTGCTGCAGTGCGTGGATAGCCGCTTCCGACAGCGGTGCGCGCCCGAGATTGGTGTGTAGCAGGACGCCAGTCGCGTTGAGCACTGGCCGAATGCTCGATGCGGAACCCGGGAGCGCGGCCAGGGTTTCGGGGACGACCCGCTCCGGCTCGATCTCGCCGTTGCGGGCGCGCTCCTGCGCCGTGTGCACGGCCTGCTTGACCAGCCGGTGGCCCAGCCGCGCGGTCGCGGCGGTCACCTCGGGATCGGCCAGCACCCGGTCAGTGCCGGGCACACGCCGCCGCGGATCGGCCATGACCGGACTATAGGACTGTTCCCGGGATCGTTTCGCGTGGTGCGCGCGCGAGACCGCAACCGGTGACGGCGACGAGATCGAGTGGATCTGCTCGTGCAGTTCATGAGCGGCGCGGACACGGCCGCACGGGCCTTGCGGCGAGCGGCCCGATGAGGTGCATCTCGTAGTCGCCGGCGTTGTGCGGGCTGTCGAGCAGCTCGGCGCGCATCATGTGCTGCGCGCGGCCGAGCTCGGCGTGTTCGGCCGCGTGCGTACGGGATCGTGGGTGGGTGTCAGGGGGTGGTGTGGGTGGTGTCTCCATGTGCGATCGTCACGAGGGCGAGGAGTCCCACGACGACGAAGCCGAAGATGTTGATGGTCATCATCGTTCGTTGAGTGCCGCGGTGTTCCATGTCGCGCCGCTGGCGTCGGTGATCTGTGTGGTGTGGTTGGCCGTGAAGTAGGTGATGGAGCTGAGGCCGAGTCCGGTGTAGATGAGGGCCGGCATGGCTCGCACCGGGTGCGGTCGGCCGCGCCCTATTGGGCGACCTGACGGAAGGGCATGTACCCGGCGCCCAAGTCGACGTCTGCGCCGAAGGTGTCCCGGAACTTCTGGCTGACCTTGCCGAGCATGGCGAGCGAGATCATTTCGGGGAGGCGGCGAAGTCGGCCTGGCCGGAGGCGGTCAACTCCATGTGCTTCCAGATGGCGTCCTCGTTCTCGTAGCGCTCGTGCTGAAAATAGGTGCCGTCACTGCCCTGAAAGATCTCGTAGCTCAGGACGTAGGGCTCCTGCGTCTCTGTGACGGGCAGGACCTTGTCCAGGTAGGCCTGGAAGCGCTCCTCCATGCCGGGCTTGACGCGGTAGCTGAAGAGGTTGTCGATTGCAGTGCTCATGATGTTCCTTGTGGGTTGATTCGGGTGGAGCGCACCGTGGGTGCGGCCCGCAGCCGCGGCCTCCGCGGATCGAGGGCCCGTGCGGGCCGCGTGGAGGGGCGGTTCAGTCGGTGGTGTAGCTGGACAGGAACGCGGCCGGGTAGCGGCTGCCCGCCGAGCCGTTCGGGATGATCTCGGTGATGCGCTGCAGATCGGCGTCGGTGAGCTGGACATCGGCGGCGCCGGCGTTCTCCTCCAGGCGCTTGGCGCTGCGGGTGCCGGGGATCGGGACGATGTCCTCGCCCTGGGCGAGCAACCAGGCGAGCGCGAGCTGGGCGGGGGTGATGCCCTTGGCCGCGGCCAGTTCCTTCAGCTGCTCGGTGGCGCGCAGGTTGTAGGTGTAGTTCTCGCCCTGCCAGCGCTCGTCCCAGCTGCGCATGTCGTCGGCGGGGTACTCGCTCGCGGGCTTGACTTGGCCGGTGAGGAAGCCGCGGCCGAGCGGGGAGTAGGGGACCAGGCCGATGCCCAGTTCCCGCAGGACGGGAAGGATCTTCTCCTCCAGCTCCCGCTCGAAGAGGGAGTACTCGTACTGGAGCACGGAGACCGGGGTGACGGCGTGGGCGCGGCGGATGTACTGCGGGCCGACGTTGCTCAGCCCGAAGTACTTCACCTTGCCCTCGGAGATCAGCTCTCCGACGGCGCCGGCGACCTCCTCGGCGGGCACCTCGGGGTCGGAGATGTGCTGGTAGAACAGGTCGATGCGGGCGGTGTCGAGATAGCGCAGGCTGTTTTCGGCGACCTTGCGGATGTTCTCGGGGCGGCTGTCGACGCCGGAGCCGAGCGGGTCGGCGGTCATGTCGAAACCGAACTTGGTGGCGAGGACCACCTCGTCGCGGAAGTCTTTGACCGCCTTTCCAAGGAGGATCTCGTTGCTGCCGGTACCGGCGCCGTACACCTCGGCGGTGTCGAAGAAATCGATCCCGAGTTCGTGGGCGCGGCGGATGGTCTCGATGCCCTCGTCGTTGTTCGAGGCGCCGTAGGCCATGGACATGCCCATGATCCCCAGGCCGAGCGCGGAGACGCGCAAGCCCTGAGAGCCCAGATTGCGGTGCTGCACGAGTTCACTTCCTCAGTGTTTCGCCGGTTCACCCGAAGAGGTCAAACCGAACTGTTCTGTTTGACTCTACCTGCCGATCGCCCGCGATGCCAAACCAAACGGTTCGGTGCTCTATCCTGGGGTTATGTCACAGTCCCGCGACTCCGGCCAGACCGCAGCGCCCGCCGCCGCCGACGGCGACACCACGCGCCAGCGCATTCTTACCGCTGCCATGGAGGAGTTCGCCCGCCACGGCATCGCCGGCGCCCGCGTGGACCGCATCGCCAAGCTCGCCAGGACCAGCAAAGAACGCGTCTACGCCTACTTCCGCAGCAAAGATGCGCTCTATGCCGACGTCGCTGCACGGGAGCATGTCGTCATCGCCGAGGCCACTCAGATGGACCCGTCCGACCTCCCTGGCTACGCGGGCCGCCTGTTCGACTACTTCGTCGCCCGTCCAGACCATCACCGCCTGATCACCTGGGGCCGCCTCGAACTGCCGGGCACCGCACCCGGTGCCGACGATCCCGCCCAGGCAGTGATCGCCCGCAAAATCGACCAGCTCCGCCAGGTGCAGCAGGCTGGACAGCTCGACCCCGCCTGGGACCCGGCCGACGTCCTCGCCCTGGTCAATCAGATCGCCATGACCTGGGCGTCGCAACCCGAACTCAGCGAGGCCGCCGCCGCACACGCCGTGGACCCCACCACCACCGCCCGCCGCGCCGCGGTGGTGACCGCTGTCGAGCGGCTTTTCCCCCGAGCGCACTGAGGTCCCCGGACCGGCCGGCGCCAAGGTCGTCCGATACCCCCTGATCGGCGAGGTGATCCTGCCTTTCGAGAACCTCACCGTCGATGCGACCGGGGACCAGGTCCTGACCGTCTTCACCCCGCAGGCGGGCTCACCGAAACACGACGCGATCCGATTGCTGGCCAGCTGGAACGCTCACACCCCAACCCCCGCAGAAGCCGAACGTTCCTCGGATGCCTGAGTTGCGCCGCTAATCCGGCTTGTGACCGGGATGACGTAGCTGCCCAGTGTTGGTGGCGCCGTCAGGCCGTTCTTCGAGGCAACGCGCTGCCGTGTCCGGCGCTGCGCGGTTGCGGCCGCGACGATGTCGCCAGGGAACAGCGCACCCGCTCGAGTGAGTGCGACAGTGGTGACCTGAGCCGCCAAGCAGCGAGTTCGCGTATGTCAGCGTGCGCCACCGGGACGCCGCCGAGACCCCCACCGCCTCACGGAGCCACACCCCGACCAGACGCCGTCGACCGACGTGCATCCGGCCAGCATGCCCACCCCCGACTTGACTTTCCGTTCGGGTTACTCCTCAACCCCCGTGCTCGCCGGCGGGCCGGATGGCCAGCACCTCGCGCATCCGGTCCACCTCCAGGGCCGGTCCGCCGAAAAGCACGGCGTCCTTGCTGGGGAAGTGGCGGAAGAACGTGCGCGGCGCGACGTTGGCGGACTCGGCGATCTGCTCCACCGTGGTGTGGGCGAAGCCCCGCTCGGCGAACAGCTCCGGGCCGCTGCCTCGATGGCCGCGCGGGTGCGCATCGTCTGGCGGTGGCGGCGGTCCGGGGTTGGAAGCGGATTTGGGCGCCGCGGCGGCCGTCATGCCTGCCAGATTCGTCCCAGCTCGGGCCCGGGTCAATCGCGTTGCGCATCATGAAATGTCAGTTCTGGCAGAACTTGGAGCAGCGACCATATGCCGGCCGCACGGTCGTCCGGCGTGCAGGTGTCGAACCTGGTCGACGCCGGGGTGTTCGTCATCGTGGGCGCCGGTCGCCTGGATCTGGCTGCCGCGAAAGCACCGCTGAACTTGCACCACCCCGGCACCGGGTTTCTCCTGGAAACCGCGAGCGGCACTCTCCCCGAGGAGAACGCGAGATGGTCGAGTGGATGCGTTGGCCGGTGGTGCGCCAGCTGACCGGGACGGACCCGCTGGGCAGGGGCCTGGCCGCCCGGTCGCGGCGCACCGATGAGCGGCGGGCGCGAACCGAGGACGCGGACTCGGTGGTCCGGTCGGTGTGCCCGTACTGCGCGGTGGGCTGCGGCCAGCGGGTCTTCGCCCGGGACGGGGCTGTCACCCAGGTCGAGGGCGATCCCGATTCGCCGATCAGCCGCGGACGACTGTGCCCGAAGGGCTCGGCCAGCCGCGAACTGGTGACCTCACCGCTGCGGCAGACGAAGGTCCGCTACCGGCGCCCGCACGGCACCGAGTGGGAGGACCTCGACCTCGACACCGCACTGGACATGATCGCCGACCGGGTGCTGGCCACCCGGGCTGCCACCTGGCAGGACGCCGACGCCGATGGCCGGCCGCTGCGGCGCACGATGGGCATCGCGAGCCTCGGAGGAGCGACCCTCGACAACGAGGAGAACTACCTCATGAAGAAGCTCTACACCGCCCTCGGCGCGATCCAGGTGGAGAACCAGGCACGCATTTGACACTCCTCCACGGTGCCCGGTCTGGGTACCTCGTTCGGGCGCGGCGGCGCCACCACATTCCAGCAGGACCTCGCCAACGCGGACTGCATCCTCATCCAGGGGTCCAACATGGCGGAGGCGCACCCGGTCGGCTTCCAGTGGGTGATGGAGGCCAAGCGACGCGGCGCCACGATCATCCACGTCGACCCGCGATACACCCGAACCTCGGCGTTGGCGCACCGGCACGTCGCGCTGCGCGCGGGCAGCGACATCGCGTTCCTCGGGGCACTGATCAACTACGTGCTGATCAACGATGCCTACTTCCACGACTACGTGGCGACCTACACCAACGCCCCGATGATCGTCGGCGAGGAATTCCGCGACACCGAAGACCTCGACGGCGTGTTTTCCGGCTTCGACACCGAAACCGGCACCTACGACACGGCGACCTGGCAGTACGAGGGAAGCACCGCGGTCCCGTCGGTCGGCGGCCACGGCCCGGAGAGCACGCCGCCCACGACGGTGCACGAACGTGAGCGCGACGCCAGTCGGCCGGAACGCACCGGATCGGGCGGCCCGGTCTACCACGGCCGCGCCGCCACCGACCCGACGCTGCAACACCCCCGCTGCGTTTTCCAGCTGCTCAAACGGCATTACGCCCGCTACACGCCGGAAGTGGTGGAGGAAGTGTGCGGGGTGCCACAGGCGGACTTCCTGTGGGTCGCCGAGCAGTTGGTGGCCAACTCCGGCCGGGAGCGCACCACGGCCATCGCCTACGCGGTCGGCTGGACCCACCACACCGTGGGCGTGCAGTACATCCGTGCCGCCTCGATCCTGCAGCTGCTGCTGGGCAACATCGGCCGTCCCGGCGGCGGAATTCTGGCCCTGCGTGGGCATGCCAGTATTCAGGGCTCTACGGACATCCCGACGCTTTTCAACCTGCTGCCCGGCTACATCCCGATGCCGCACGCGCACGTCGACTTCGATCTGGACACCTTCGTCGCGTCGGACGAACTCGCCCGCGGTTACTGGGGGAACATGCGCTCCTACCTGGTCAGCCTGCTCAAGTCGTGGTGGGGAGAGCACGCCACGGCCGACAACGACTTCTGCTTCGACCGGCTGCCGCGGCTGACCGGCGACCATGGCACCTTCCAGACAGCGATCAACCAGATCGAAGGGCGGTGCAAAGGCTACTTCGTCGTAGGCGAGAACCTGGCCGTGGGCACCGCGAACGCCCGCCAGCAGCGGATGGGCCTGGCCAACCTGGACTGGCTCGTGGTGCGCGACCTCAACCTGATCGAGACGGCCACCTTCTGGAAGGACGGCCCGGAGATCGAGACCGGGGAGATGCGCACGGAGGACATCGGCACCGAGGTGTTCTTCCTGCCCGCCGCGGCGCACACCGAGAAGGACGGCAGCTTCACCAACACCCAGCGGCTGCTGCAGTGGCACCACAAAGCCGTCCCGCCGCAAGGTGATCAGCGCAGCGACCTGTGGTTCTTCTACCACCTGGGGCGGCGGGTCCGGGAGAAGCTCGAACCGCAGGGCGAGCGGGACCGCGCGCTGCTGGAGCTCACCTGGGACTACCCGACCGAAGGCGACATCGACGAGCCGAGTGCGGCAGCCGTGCTCCAGGAGATCAATGGCTACGACGCCGACGGCAACCCACTGTCGTCCTACACGCAGCTGCGCGCGGACGGTTCTACGCGCTGCGGCTGCTGGATCTACTGCGGCGTGTTCGCCGACGGGATCAACCAGTCGGCCAGGCGGCGCCCCGGCAGGGAGCAGTCGTGGGTCGCGCCCGAGTGGGGCTGGGCCTGGCCGGCCAACCGGCGACTGCTCTACAACCGCGCATCGGCGGATCCGGCTGGCCAGCCGTGGAGCGAACGCAAGGCCTACGTCTGGTGGGACGGCCAGCTCGGCGAGTGGACCGGCCACGACATCCCGGACTTCGACAAGGGCAAGCGCCCGGACTACGTGCCCGCCCCGGAGGCCACCGGCCCGGAGGGCATCGCGGGCACCGAGCCGTTCATCATGCAGAGCGACGGCCGGGGTTGGCTATACGTCCCAGCCGGCCTGGTCGACGGCCCGCTGCCGGTGCACTACGAACCGCAGGAATCGCCGCTGCCGAACCGGATCCACGACGGCCAGCAGCGGAATCCGGCGCGGCAGGTGTGCTCGCGACCGGAGAACCGGTACCAGCCCAGCGGCGCCGAACCCGGCGGCGAGGTCTTCCCGTACGTTTTCACCACGTTCCGGCTCACCGAGCACCACACCGCCGGCGGCATGAGCAGGTGGCTGGCGCACCTGTCGGAGCTGGCTCCGGCGATGTTCCTGGAGGTCTCGCCGGAGCTGGCGGCCGAACGCGGGCTGCGCCACCTGGACTGGGCGACCGTGGTCACGGCCCGCAACGCGATCGAAGGCCGGGTCCTGGTGACCTCCCGAATGCGGCCGCTGCGCCACGGCGAGCGCACCATCCACCAGATCGGCATCCCGTGGCATTGGGGGCCCAACGGGCTGACCTCCGGCGACGCGGCCAACGAGCTGATCAACGTGGCGCTGGACCCGAACGTGCACATCATGGAAACCAAGGCGGGCAGCTGCGACATCCGCCCGGGCCGCCGCCCGCGCGGCGCGGCGCTGATCCGCTACGTCGAGGAGTACCGCAGGCGCGCCGGGATCACCGAGCACACCGGCACGGAGCACGCCGACAGCCCGCGGCGCGGAGGGGAGTGAGGTCGTGGATTCGAACCGGTTGAGCGGCCCGCTGGCGGATCCGGCCGGGGAGGCGGGTTACCCGTCAGACCACCCCGACCGAGTCGGCTTCTTCACCGACACCAGTGTGTGCATCGGGTGCAAGGCGTGCGAGGTCGCTTGCAAGGAGTGGAACCTGCTGCCCGAGGACGGCCTCGACCTCACCGGGATGTCCTACGACAACACCGGCGCGCTCGGCGCGACGACCTGGCGGCACGTTGCTTTCGTGGAACAGCGCGGGTCCAGTGTGGACCTGGGGATGCCGGGCATGGGCGAGGAGCAGGTGCGCTGGCTGATGTCCTCGGACGTATGCAAGCATTGCACGCACGCAGCATGCCTGGACGTCTGCCCGACTGGGGCGTTGATCCGCACCGAGTACGGGACGGTGCTGGTGCAGGACGACGTTTGCAACGGCTGCGGATACTGCGTACCGGCCTGCCCGTACGGGGTGATCGACATCCGCCCGGACACCGGCGGCGCGGCCAAGTGCACGATGTGCCAGGACCGGTTGGGTGCCGGGCTAATGCCGGCCTGCGCCACGGCGTGCCCGACGGAGTCCATCCAGTACGGTCCGCTCGACGAGCTTCGCGACCGCGCCGAACAACGCGTCGCGGAACTGCACGATCAGGGCATCACCGATGCCCGGCTCTACGGCCACGACCCGGCTGACGGGGTCGGCGGCGACGGTGCGTTTTTCCTGCTGCTGGACGAGCCCGAGGTGTATGGGCTTCCGCCGGACCCGGTCGTCACGACGCGAGATCTACCCTCGATGTGGCGGCATGCGGCGGGTGCGGCGCTGACCGCGGCGGCGGTGATCGTCGGGTGCTTCCTCGGGGGCAAGCGGTGAAGCGCGGCGACCGACTGATGGTGCCGGAGGCGGAGTTCCGGTCCTACTACGGCCAGCCGGTGCTCAAGCGGCCGGCGTGGAAGGTGCCGGACGTGCCCGCGTACCTCTACCTCGGCGGGCTGGCCGGGGCGTCGTCGACGATGGCGCTGTGCGCAGATTTCACCGGTCGTCGTCGGCTGGCGCGCTCCGGGAGGTTGGTCGCAGCGGTGGGAGCGACGGCCAGCGTCGGGGCGTTGATCCACGACCTCGGCCGTCCCGCGCGGTTCCTGAACATGCTCCGAGTGCTGAAGCTGACCTCGCCGCTGAGCGTCGGCTCCTGGCTCCTGGCGCCGTTCTCGGCTTTGTCGGGTGCGGGCGCGGCCAGCGAGCTCACCGGGCGGCTGCCTGCGCTGGGCCGGGCGGCGGCCACCACGGCCGGGGTGATCGCGCCCGCGATGACGACCTACACGGCGGTGCTGCTGGCCGACACGGCGGTGCCGGGCTGGCACGAGGCCTACCGCGAGCTGCCGTTCCTCTTCGCCGGGAGTGCGGTGTCGAGCGCGGGAGCGGTGGGCATGCTCGCCGCGCCGGGCGAATCGGATCCGGCCCGCCGGATGGCCGTGGCCGGGGCGGCGCTGGAGTTCGCGGTGGGGCGGAGCATGCACCGTCGGATCGGTCTGATCGGCGAGGTGTACCGGCAGGGGCGCGCGGGTGCGGTGTGGCGGGCGGCCCGCGTGCTGACCGGCCTCGGCGCGGGCGTGGCGCTGTTCGCCGAGCGCAGCCGACCGGCGGCGATCGCCTCGGGGCTGTGCTTGACGGCCGGGGCCGTCGCGACGCGGTACGCGATCTTCGAAGCTGGCCGCGCCTCGGTTAGCGACCCCCGCTACACCGTCGTTCCCCAACGTGATCGCCTCGAAGCGCGCCGTTGATCCGCGTTTGATCGGGCGATATGCACGGGGGCTGATGGAAAGCGGTCCCAGCTACGGTACGACCTGAAACGCCCCTTGCGAGGCGAGCTTCGGGCACGCGAAATCGCTGGCCTAGGTCGTGCTCGCCGTCCGCTCTGGCGGACCTGCGGTCCCCAGCTGTCGGCGGCCGAACCGCTGCTGAGCGGCATCGACGTGCATCTGTCTTTCGGTCGGCCCCCGGCGCTGCGCGGCGCCTCCCTGTCGATAGAGGGGGGACGGGGAAGGTCGTCGCGGTGGTGGGTGCGTCGTGCTCCGGGAAGGCGACGCTGCTGCACTGCCTGGCCGGGATCTGCGCCGACGCATGTCTTGTTGAGCCCAGCGCCTGGGCTTGGGGCAAGTCCGCTGCGGGCTCGGCGGGCAATTGTTAACTAGGTCTGTGAGTTCAGTGTCAATCGAAATCGATCGATCAAGTGCAGTGGATCATGCTGTGCTGCGAACCTTCGGAAAAATGGTTAGGCTAGCCTTCGTTAAACCGTTGGTCGCCGTGCCGACGAGTGCAGATCCGGAGTCCCCGCATGACGATCTCAAGTCCGCCGCGGCTCGAACTGGGTGCCGCGGCCACGCCGTTCCGGTTGTTCCGGATCGAGGTCGCCGAGGTGCACTGGTTGAGCCGGCACCTGGTCCGGATCACCTTCACCGGCCCCGAGCTGTCGGCGATGACCAGCGGCGGGCTCGACCAGCGGGTCAAGCTGATCTTCCCGCAGCCCGGGCAGCGGGAGCCGGTGGTGCCGGCGGGGGAACGGCCGTACCAGGCGTTGCGTGCGTTGCCGCTGGAGATCCGGCCGAAGCTGCGCAGCTACACGGTCCGTGCCCATCGGCCCGAGCGCGACGAGTTCGACGTCGACTTCGTGTTGCACGGCGACACCGGTCCGGCCTCTGCCTTCGCCGGTCGGGCCCGGCCGGGGGACCGGTTGGTGGTGTACGCGCCGAACGCCGCATGCCAGGCCAGCTGCGGTGGCGTGGAGTTTCGCCTGGACGCGGTTCGCGACCGGGTACTGCTGATCGGCGACGAGACGGCGCTTCCCGCGATTGCTGGCATCCTCACGGCGCTTCCTGGTGGAGTGCGGGCGAAGGGCTACGTCGAGATCCCGGACGCGGCCGACGCCCAGTATCTCGCGAGCGCGGCGGAGGTCGAGTTGCACTGGCTGCCGCGCTGCGGACGGCGTCCTGGTGCCGCGTTGCTCTCCGAGATCCGCGCCGCCGCGCTGCCTGGTGAGTGGTACGCGTGGCTCGCCGGGGAGACCGGGATGGTTGCCTCGTTGCGGCGCCATCTGGTCGACGAGCGGGGGTTCGACCGCTCTGCCGTGACATTCATGGGTTATTGGCGCCTCGGCAGGTCCGAGGACGAACCGAGGAATTGACGAAGTGGGCGTGGAAATTCGAGCCGCGCCCGTTCTTGGATTCGCCGACGCGAACTGATCGAGCACGTCCAAAAACTTTCCGTTACCCCTCAATAGGGTGAGCCGTGGTTCACGGTCTCACCGTAAGTGATTGTCTTTACGGTGTCGATCTCATCGACGATCAAGAAACGAGCTGGACCAACGTTGTTATCGCAGTGATCTTGTCGATATTTCTATGACGATGGCCACTCGCCGTGAGTTTGGTCTTCGGTTTTCGACTACGTAGCGTGGCCCCTCGTCGGCGACCCCCGAGCCGACAGGCAAGACCAGAAGCCCGCTCCGCCGAACCCTGCCCAGCGAGCTCTCCGACCCCCGACACGTGCATCAGGGCAGGGGCCTGACGACGACGGCGAACCCGGCGTCCGGCCGGGTCAGCAGCTGACCGTGAAGTGACCCGCTCGGTCCGCGCGACCGGGTGATACGCAAGGGACCTCGCCTGCCTCTCCGGCGGGGTCCCTTGCATTTCCGGACGCGGCGGGTCGCGGCTCATTTCAGCTTGCGGCGGCGCAGGTCGCTGCAAATGTCCCAGGCAGTCCAGCTGATGCCGCCGAGCGCGATACCGGCCATCAGGATCAACACCAGTCCCTCGGTCACGGCGGGGCTCCCTTCGGACAGTGCGGGGCCGTCGAGATTGCCTTTCGAGCCTAATGACCGCTCCCTTGATCGCAGAACGCGTCGGGTTATAAAACCTGATCAAGTTAACCGTCCAAATCGGCCGGTCGTCCATCCGATGCCCAATTCCCCGAGCCGGAGCCGAATTCGGGTCGACGTTCGAACGCCGCGTCGCCGCCGTCCGCTTCTCACATTCCGTGTCATCAGATCATTACCTGGAGTGAATGGATCCTTGGCGGAGTGATTCATCGGCATGTTGGTGCCGGTCGCATCGCGCATTTACCCCGATCATGTCCGTGATCAATCCTCGGCCGCGTTCGCGGTGCCGGCAACGGCGCGGCGGAAAGGAGGCAGCACGATGTTCTCCGGCCAAGACGCCGTACTGGTCGAGTCGGCCGCCGTGGACGGCTGGGTGGGCCCATCGGCGATCGTCGCCGGGCTCCTGTTGTTGATCGTCGCGCTGTTTCGCCGAGCGCGCGCCACACTGACCAAGAAGCGCCGGGCGGCGCGGCCAAGTGCGGCCGAATGGTGGTGACGTGTCGCCCAGCGCTGGCTTAGGCGTGCCGCGTGCTGGCGGACGCCGAGGGGGAGGGATGCATGACCGACACCACGCGGGAGTCCAGGAAAGCGGCGGAGCGCACCCCGAGCGAACATCCGTCGACCGATCAGCGCTGGCGGGTCGTTCCCGCTCCGGCGATACCGCCCACACGCGGCGCGCACCGGCGGGACCTGCGCACCACTATCGCGGTTGACCTGGGACGGCTGGCGGCGGCGATGTCACGGCGGCTCGGCATGGGCAGTGGTGGGATGATCGGCGGCAGACTCGCGTTGAGCGTACAACCGCGCGCCTTGCGAAGGCTGGCGTCCGGACGGCGTGTCGTGATGGTGACCGGCACGAACGGCAAGACGACGACAACGCAGATGGTGGCGGAGGCGTTGCGCTCCCGGGCTCCCGCGGTCAGCAATGGCACGGGCGCGAACATGCTCGACGGCCACGTCGCCGCGCTGATGACCCGGCCGGACGCCCCATTCGCCGCGCTGGAGGTCGACGAGCTTCACCTGGCGCAGGTGACCGAGCAGTTCGAGCCGGCGGTGATCCTGCTGCTGAACCTGAGCCGGGATCAGCTCGACAGGGTAGGGGAGATCCGCACCGTCGCCGCGAGCCTGCGGCGCGCCGTAGCGCAGGCGCCGCGAGCGCAGGTGATCGCGAACCGGGATGATCCGAACATCGTCTTCGCCGCAGCCGAGCACCCGGCGGTCACCTGGATCTCCGGCGGGGTGCGGTGGAAGGACGACGCGTTGAACTGCCCGAACTGCGGCGAGTTCATCGGCGACGCCGACCGGGGCTGGCGCTGCGCCTGCGGTCTGGCGCGTCCGGAGGCGGACTGGACGGTCACCGAGACGGGGGCGCTCGCCGCGGATGGCTCCCACCATGAGCTCGACTTGTCGCTGCCAGGCCACGTCAATCGGGTCAACGCGACGTTCGCGCTGGCCGCGGCGCTGCACCTGGGCTGCGGCGAGACGGCGTCGTTGGCGCGCATCGGCCGGATCTCGGAGGCTGCCGGTCGGTACCGGACGGCGCGATTGGCCGGTAGGGAGGTCCGGTTGCTGCTGGCGAAGAACCCCGCGAGCTGGCTGGAGATGCTCGACCTCGTCGGCCGCGACGACCAGCCGCTGGTGCTGGTGGTCAACAGCCGCGAAGCCGACGGCCACGACGTCTCGTGGTTGTGGGACATCGATTTCGAGGTGCTGCGCGACCGCCCGGTCTGGGTGGCGGGGGACCGGGCGCTGGATCTGGCGGTGCGGCTGCGCTACGCCGAGGTGCCCTGCACCGTGGCGTCCGGTGTGGACGAGGCGCTGTCCGGGGCGGACCACGGTGTGCCGGACGTGATCGCCAATTACACCGCCTTCCGCGACCTCGTGACGAGGAGCCGCCAATGATGCGCGACCGGGTCCGCCTCGCGCTCGTGCTGCCCGACCTGCTGGGCACCTATGGCGACCGGGGCAACGTGCTGGTGCTGGCGCAACGCTTGAGGTGGCGCGACATCGACAGCGAAACGGTGACGGTGCTGTCCTCCTCCGACGCGGTGCCGGAATCCTGTGACCTGTACCTGATCGGCGGTGGTGAGGACGTCGCGCAGATCGCCGCGGTGCGGTTCCTGCACCGAGGTCCGGGGCTGCGGCGAGCGGTGGACCGCGGCTCACCGGTGCTGGGCATCTGCGGTGGTCTGCAGGTGCTCGGGACGAGCTTCGTCACCGGCGACGGTGTTCAGCACGACGGGCTGGGCCTGGTTGATGCTGCCACCGCGCCGGGCAGCGGACGAGCGATCGGCGAGGTGACCACCCAATCCACGTTGGGCGCCGTCGGGATGCTCACCGGGTTCGAGAACCACCTGGGCCGGACCCATGTCGGTCCCGGATCGCGGCCGCTGGGCCGGGTGACTCGCGGCATCGGCAACGGTCACGACAACACCGAAGGAGTGGTCAGCGGGCACGTAGTGTGCACCTACCTGCACGGACCGGTGCTGGCGCGCAATCCGAAGCTGGCCGATCTGCTGCTGGAGTGGGCGATCGGTGAACCCCTGGTGCCGCTGCCCGATCCCCCGGAGCTTCGTGCGCTGCGCTCCGAACGGACCCGGCTGCACGTGCGCAACCGCAAGTGACCCTCAGCGGCGGCGGACGATCCGGGCCAGCCGGTCGACAGCGGGTTTGAGTTCCGGGGCGCGGACCAGGGCCAGCACGCCGAAGCTGACCGCCAGCACCACGACCGTGTGCACGGCCAGCGAGAACCACGCGTCGGCCACCGGTCCGAATGGGCCGAATGCGCTGCGCAAGCCGGTGAGGACAGCGATGCCGCAGCCGAAGCCGAGCAGGGTGGCCGCGAGCGTCCGCGCGATCCCGGCGAGGGTGCGCCTGGTCTGGACCGGGCCGACCCGGCAGTGCAACCAGATCTGGCCGGCGATCGCGCCGACCACGAAGCTCACCGACATCGCCGCGGTGACCCCGATGACCAGGTCGCGTGGATCCAGCACGGCGAGCACGACGTAGCAAAGCACGCTGCGTACCAGAACCATGATCACGTTGATCCAGGTGGGTGTGCGGGCGTCTTTCATCGCGTAGAACGCCCGGAGCTGCAGCATCGTGATCGCGAAGGGCACGACGCCCAGCGCGGCGGCGGCCAGCGCCCAGCCGAGCCGGTCGGCGGCGGCCACATCGCTTGCCCCCAGCGAGAAGAACGCGACGCCGATCGAACCACCCGCCACCGCCAGCAGCGCGCTGATCGGCATCAGCAGCACGGCGCTCATCCGGCTGCCCAACGACACGTCGGCGACGAATTCGACAGTGTCCTTGGCCGCCGCGGCGCGGCTGATCCGGGGCATCAGGGCCGTCAGCAGCGACACACCGAGCACGCCGTAGGGGACCTGCGACAGCAGCCAGGCGTAGTTGAAGGTCGCGACGCTACCGGTGGTGCCCTGCCCGGTGACGCGGGTGATCACCACCATGCCGACCTGGCTGACCAGCGTGTAGAGCACGACCCACCCGGCCAGCCCGCCGAACTCGGTCAGCCTGCGGTCCCAGCCCCACCGCCAGCGGTACCGGAAGCCGCTGCGGCGCAGCGAAATCGCCATGATCGACATCTGGGCGGTGATGCCCAGCGCGGTGCCGATGCCCAGGACCAGCACTTTCGGTTCGCCCATGCGCACCGGGTGGGTGGAGATCTCGCCGGGGACCATCGCGTACACCACAACGGTGGCGATCACGACGACGTTGTTGAACACCGGTGCCCAGGCCGGGGCGGAGAACACACCGCGGACGTTGAGGGTCGCTTGCAGCAGCGCCGACATCCCGTAGCAGATGATGCCGGGCAGCAGCAGGTACGCGAACGCCGTGGTCAGCACGGCGTTCGCGCGGGTGTCCGGTCCGAGGTAGAGCTCCGTGAGCAGCGGGGCGGCGGCCACCGCGGCGGTGGTGGCCGCGACCAGCAGCACCCCACCCATGGTGATCATCCACTGGGCGTAGATCTCGCCCTGCCGCGCGCCCTCCTGCTGCGCCCGGACCAGCAGCGGCACGGCGATGCTCGTGAGCACGCCACCGAGCAGCAATTCGTTCACCACGGTCGGCAGCGTGTTCGCGACGGTGTAGGAGTCGTTGACCATGCCTAGACCGAGGACGGCCACCAGCAACACCTTCGCCAGCAGACCGCTGACCCTGCTGACGGTGGTCGCCACTGCCATCGCCGCGCTGGCCCGGGCCAGCGAGGTGCCGTGCACGCGGGAATCGGCCTGATCGACCACGACGCCCCCAGCTCTCGACCTCACCTGCGCCGACCGTGCCACGAAAACCCCGCCGTCGCTGCGCGACGCTCCACAGGCGTGCGTTTCATGGCAACCTGATCACACCGACGTGGACGGGGGAGACGCATCGATGACCGTGATCGGCGGACTGTTGCTGGTGTCCGGGGTGGTCGTGGCGATCGTGACCGGCGGAGACGCGGCCGGGGGCTTGTTGCTGCCAGTTGCGCTGATCGCCGCCGGTGTCGGCATGCTGATGCTCTTCGCCACCACCGCTTACGTGGGCATGCGCATCGCGTTTCGCAACACCGACCCGTACATCCGGCTGGTGTCGGCGACGTTGACC